>JAIROD010000858.1 GCA_031257725.1 Planctomycetaceae bacterium
CCCAAATTAACAAAACGGAACACACCACCCTGTGAACACTAGGCAATTTTTTATTAACCAATTAGTTAACGACGTGGTTTACCCTGTGTTTTGGGGTTAAGCCGAACAACGCGGGGCAAGCCCACGCCGTTAACGTTCGGTAAATTCAAATTATTAGAGATTGTCACATGCCCAAAGACAATTGTCATGTGACAAAAGGTAGTTTTGTTTGATTTCAGAGGTAGGCGTTGCTTGAATTTTCGGTTTTTGGGGAAGTACAGTAACGGCAACATCCCGTTGCCGTGAACTGTTTTCGGCAACGAAGACGCTACCGCTACTGAAATGCCTAACGGTGTTAGGCTTCCCTGTTTATCGTTCCGAATCGCAACCTTCCAGTTGCGGCTCTGAAGGCGGCTTTCTGAAGTCTGCCGCCAATAGAACACGCGATAACCCTAATCGTCACCCCAAAACAACAAACGCTCCACTGAAATATGACAGATTCCCAATAGAGCGTTAGTCAAAAACCGTTTCCAGTTCAATCAAGAACAACCGGAATCTGGATTCGTTTGCCGTCGCGAATAACATCTAATTGAATTCGATCACCCGGTTTATGATCATCAATAACAGTTGTGAAGTCATCCGCTTTTTTTGTTTCAATTCCATTGACTCCGACAATAATATCGGCGGCTGACCAATCAATTTTTGATCCGACTTCAATCGCAAAGGCACCGCGAGGAACACGAACTTTAACAATTTTGGGACCTCTCAATCCGGCTTTTTCTGCTGCTCCATCGGGAACGAGGGAACGAATTAGCAATCCGCGAACAGAATCCTGTTCAATAACCCGAACCGCCCCAATTCCAATTTCACCCCGAATTACCTTGCCGTTTTTGATCAGTTGGGGAACAATGCGGGAAACAGTATTTGCCGGAATCGCAAAACCAACACCGTGAGAACCTCCGCTTTGGCTGGCAATTGCCGTGTTAATACCAATCATTCGCCCTTGCGTATCAAGCAATGCCCCTCCGGAATTGCCCGGATTGATTGCCGCGTCAATCTGAATCAGAGCTTTGATCGACCTCGCTTCAATCCGACTGGGAATCGAACGGTTCAAACTCGAAATCAAACCGCTGGTCAATGTACGCTCCAAACCAAACGGATTACCAATCGCAAATATTTTTTGACCAACCAGCAATCGAGACGAATCGGCAAGCACTACCGGATAAAGATCCTTCGCCGGTGCATGGACTTTTAATACGGCTAAATCCGTGATCGGGTCTTCCCCCACAATTGTCGCCGGATACGATTCACCGTTGAAAAAAGTGACCAACACAGAATCGACCTTGCTGACTACATGAGAATTGGTTAAAATATGCCCTTCCTTGTCAAGAACAACTCCACTCCCCGCACCAGGTTCATCAATTTCACCAAGAAAGAAAACATTGTAAGTTGTTCGTGTATCAATATTAACAACGCTTTTATTACACCGTTCATAGACCTGCACTGAAATTCGTTCTTCGGGAATAAGTTCCGCATAACGTTCGACAAACAACGGACTTTCTTCGGGGCGCGGCAGTGTTGAAGGATGTTCAGGAATCGGCAGATTGCGTTCCGTTGCGGCAACCGTCGGTTTATTTTGCGCATACCTCGCATTTTTATCCGTTTTGTCCGCATCATTTTTAGACTTCTGAAAAAACGGCAATGTCTGAGCATTGGTCTGTTTTTCTTCTGTGAATAAAAGTGAAAGCGAGGCGGTTGTTAAGGCGAAACCAAGAACGGTAGCCAAAAGAAGTATAAGGGTAGGTTTTTTCATAGTGGTAAGTTTTCTTAATTTTGAAAGTTAATTTTGAAGGTTAGTTTTTATGTTGAATGTTGATTTCGAATATTTTTACGCCGGTATAAATACTGGAAAATTCAATCGGCAACACTGGAGACACCTCAAAAAGACGACACTAATCTTAATAATACGTTTTAAAACATGAAAGGTTCGTGCCGGAAAATTTTAAAAAAACTTCGATAAATTTTTCGATTTCCAAGCCGCTTTTCTCTTAACTCCTTTATTGACAACGAAATAAGATTTTTTAATTCGTATTGACACACAAGGAAAGATAGTTATAATTAGCGTCATTGGCAATTTCGGAAGAATTGGGAAAATCGGAAGGTTTGGCGATTCCTGCCGAATACGTCATGCAGTTTAAATTGGAAACTTACATCAAACGTATGCGTTGAGTTAGTTTCCGCAAAACATGGAAACCAAAACATTCCTGACGTTTTGGTAAAGTAAGTAATTTTTTTTAAGAAGGATTGTTTAATTTATGTCAGTTAAAACAGTTTTCACAACAGGCGAAGCCGCCAAGATTTGTAAAGTTAGCCAACAAACAATTATTCGATGTTTCGATTCCGGCCAACTCAAGGGTTTCCGAGTTCCCGGTAGCCGATTTCGCCGAATCCCTCGCGATCAACTTTTTACCTTTATGCGCGATAACGGCATTCCAACTGATGCCCTGGAAAGCGGTAAACGAAAAGTGTTAGTCGTTGACGATGATCATGAACTCGTCGAGCTGATTTGTGATGTGCTGGAACGAGATGGACGCTTTGAAACCAAGTCCGTCAATAACGGTTTCGATGCCGGAATGATGGTTAAAGAGTATCGTCCTGATCTGATTGTTTTAGATGTTATGCTTCCTGACATTAATGGTAAGGAAGTCTGTGTTCGTGTTCGGAGTGATGATTCGTTGGAAGAAGTAAAAATTATCTGTATCAGCGGGATGGTCGAGGATGACAAAATTCTCGAACTGAGAATGGCTGGCGCAAACGACTTCCTCCAAAAACCTTTCGAAACGGAAAAACTTATTGAAAGAATGTGTAATCTGCTCGAAGTTGAATCCTTCATTTAAAGCAGTGAATTGAGTTAAGAGCGACAGCCGTGAATCAACCAAACGACTTTCACTGATTCTGTCTGTTGCTCTTACTCTTTTGGGGCAATCTCTAAAAATTCTTTTCGTCCGCGAATTTATGCGAATTTTTTCGTGATATACAATACGCAGTCATCATTTTATATTTTTTGCAGTTTTGAACTCCGATCAAGCGGGTTCTGCAAGGACGATACTTTATTGGGAATCTCTAATAATTAGGAATTTACCAAAAGTTAACGGCGTGGGCTTGCCCCGCGTTGTTCAACTTAACCCTAAAATACGGGGTAAACCCCGTCGTTAACTATTAATTTATTAATTTATTAATTAATGGGTTGAAAATAAAAAATTGAATGATGAGAGATGCCCTATTAATGGTCCCTAGCGTGACGAACATATTCATTATCACAAGAAATAATAATCACAGAATAGTTACAAACGATAAAAGGCTGACGGTGTGGGTATATTAGACGATTTCCCTGAAACAAAATCCAAACGATGCGGAGTTTAGAAAGTAAACCAGTGATTCTCACCGCAGGCAGTATGTGGCAATCACCGCGATGGTTAGAAGCAAGTACGAATATTTTTTCGGACGAAGAACGAAAAAACGGTATCAATACAACCAAAGAAACTGTTCGGCGATTGTTTCGGCAACGGAAAAAAGCTGATATTGTTTGCACAAGCGGCGGCGGAGTTAATTTTTGGTACGCTTTTTACAACCGTTTTTTTTCTTTGTCCCAAAATCGTGTTCCACAAATTGCCGCCGAAAATTTTCTGCCGGAACCCAATCCGAAAAGTATTGCGTGGCAACTCAAACGGTTATTGCGGCGTCTTGTTTTTTCGACCACTGATGCTTTCATCGTTTACACCGAACCGGAACGAAAACTTTGGGCGGAATATCTGAATCTTCCTATTGAACGTTTTCACACACTTCTTTTTCATACCAATATTCTTGAACCGCATTGGACGCCTGTTGGGAGTTACGGATTCGCTGCCGGGCGTTCCGAACGGGATTATCGCACTTTTTTTGAAGCTGTAAAAAATCTGAACACTCGATTTGTTGTTGTGGCTGATCTCCAAAATGTTGACGGTTTAACTGTTCCGGATAATGTTGAATTGCATTGTAACATATCGTATCCGCAATATCTCAATCTTCTTGAAAATGCTTCCTTTACGGTTGTTCCGCTTCAACTCCGGCAACGATCGACGGGACAAGTTGTTGTATTGGAAGGATACGGTTTGGGAAAACCAACTATTGTAACACGTTGTCTTGGAATCGACGGTTATCTCCGTGAAAACGAAACCGGTTTTTTCTGTGAACCTTATGATCCGGCAAGTCTCAAAGAGAAAATTGAAAGGTATCTTCAATCTCCCTCGTTAATTGAACAACATGGTCGCACCGCTTTGGATTGGACTTTAAAAGAATTTACATTCGACGCTTTTGTTGAAAAAGAGCTCAATATCATTAGTGAGGTCTGGAAACATTCTTTGAATAACGTCAAAAAATGACGTAACTGTCTATTTTAATTTTTTATTAGTCCTGCAAGGACGACACTTTATTAACCGTATGCTTTAGCTTACGGTAGGGCAAACGCAACACGAAGTCCCGCAGGGACGACACTTTATTGA
>JAIROD010000040.1 GCA_031257725.1 Planctomycetaceae bacterium
GGTTGCGTTGCCGCTAGGCAACAGTGAATCAGATTCGATTGGGCCATTGGTGTTTCCGACCGGTTTGGAAACCGATTGCCAGCGGGAAACAGGGGCAAGTCGGCTATCGCCGACGCAACTCTTGATTATTGGACTGATGATAAATAATAGGATCGCTACTGAATAGTTACATATTTTTTTTAACTATTCAGTCGTTTACTCCGAATGACCACCCCTAGCCCCTCCGAAGGAGGGGAATGATTCCCCCCCTTCGGAGGGGCTAGGGGTGGTAAAAAATAAACTTCAATCTCCGAAAAATTCCACTGATATATTACTAAACCACGAACCATAAATCACAAACCATGAAAAATGTTTCAAAAAACTGGAAAGACCGGATTATTCCGGTGATATTTATTATAATTAGCGTATCATTCTTGACATTGTTCTTGGTGTTGCCGTTGGCGACGGTTTTTATGGAAGCGTTTCGCAAAGGGGTGGAGAGTTATTGTGCTGCTTTCAAAGACCCTTATGCTTGGTCATCAATCTGGCTGACGCTTGTTACGGCGGCGATTGCGGTTCCCATGAATGTTGTATTTGGAGTAGTGGCGGCGTGGTGTATTGCCAAGTTTGAATTTTGGGGCAAAAACATATTGATTACACTTATTGATTTACCGTTTGCGGTGTCGCCGGTGATTGCCGGTTTAATTTTTGTTCTCGCATTCGGAAGACAAACAACATTAGGCGGTTGGTTGATTGAGCATAACATTAAAATTATTTTTGCGGTTCCGGGAATTGTACTGGCGACTGTTTTTGTTACGTTTCCGTTTGTTGCGCGGGAATTGATTCCGTTGATGCAGGAACAAGGAACATCGGAAGAGGAAGCCGCCGTATCGCTTGGTGCCAACGGTTGGGATATTTTTTGGAAGATAACGTTACCGAACATTAAATGGGGATTGCTTTATGGAGTGATTCTTTGCAATGCCCGTGCGATGGGCGAGTTTGGAGCGGTTAGTGTTGTATCGGGACATATTCGCGGCGAAACCAATACGATGCCGCTTTATATTGAAACACTTCACAACGGTTATGATGCTGTTGGAGCGTTTTCCATTGCAACGTTGCTTGCCGCTCTCGCGCTTGTAACGCTGATTGCCAAAACAATCGTCGAATGGAAAGTGAAACGCGAAAGAATGACTGATTATTCGTAATCCAAACAAACGAAAAAATAAAACAAAAAATTCATTGGTCTTATTTGTCCCATTTGTCCTAATAATTTTGTCCTAATAATCCTATTTATTGTCCCTAGAATCACAGACATGAGTATTGAAGTCAAAAACATCACAAAACGGTTTGGCAAGTTCACGGCGTTGAACAATGTGAGTCTAAAAATTCCTGATGGTGAATTGGTTGCGTTGCTTGGTCCTTCCGGTTCCGGCAAGACAACATTGTTACGGATTATTGCCGGACTTGAAGAGTTTGAACCGAATCAAGACGCTGATATTTTGTTTCAGGACAAAAGCGTAGTCGGCAATCGGGTTGCGGAACGAAGAGTGGGATTTGTGTTTCAACATTATGCGTTATTCCGGCATTTGAAGGTTTTTGACAACATTGCTTTTGGACTTCGTGTCCGTCGCGGTCACAACCGTCTTTCCCGAACAGAAATTCGTAATCGGGTTTTGGAGTTGATTCATTTAATTCAACTTGATGGTTTGGAAAACCGTTACCCTGATCAACTTTCCGGCGGTCAACGTCAACGAGTTGCGTTGGCGCGGGCGTTGGCGATTGAGCCGAAGTTTTTGTTACTTGACGAGCCGTTTGGCGCGCTTGATGCCAGGGTTCGGCAAAATCTCCGGCGTTGGTTGCGGCGTTTGCACGATGAAATTAAATTGACGAGCGTTTTCGTAACACACGATCAGGAAGAGGCGTTGGAGTTGGCGGATCGAGTGATTGTGATGAATCAGGGACACATTGAACAAGATGGAACGCCGACGGAAGTTTTCCATTATCCGAAAAATGCGTTTGTTATGGATTTTTTGGGAAGTGTCAATTTGTTTCATGGACGAATCGTTTCCGGTCAGGTTGTTTTTGATCCGCCGTTGGAGGGCAAGCAGACGCAATTTTTTGTACGTCCGCATGAAATTGAACTTTTACCGAACAATCCGGACGGAGCCGGATTTTCTGCAACAGTCCGCCGTGTTCAGTTAGCCGGTTCGATTGCCAAAATTGAACTGACGGATCGAAACAACAAGGAAATTTTTGTTGAGATGTCGCACGAAAAATATTTGCAATATCAGTTTGGAGTTACGGATACGGTGTTTGTTGTTCCTAAAAAAACGGTTGTTTTTGAAGAAGATTACAGTATTTAAACTTCATTTTCCTAGACGCAAATTTGATTTACAATTTATGATTTATGATTTAATCATTCGCCTCTGGATTTCTCATTGTCCCTATCAATCCTTAACCTTCAATATTAAGAACGAATTTTTAGAAGAGTCTATTGTTTGAGGTCGAATTATGAGCGTAACATTTCAACCGAAACGGGCAACACCGGAACAAACGGAATCGATTAGATATTGGAACGAAAAACTTGAGGGGAGTAGTCCTGAAACGATTCTTCGTTGGGCGGTTACGACTTATGCGCCGAGGTTGACGATGGGAACGGCGCTTGGGAGTAGTGGTTGTGTGATTCTTTCGATTCTTGCCCGTATTGAAACGAAAATTCCGGTATTTAATCTTGATACCGGTTATCAATTTCCTGAAACGCTGGAACTTTTGGAGCGTATTAGAGAGCGATACGGGATTGAGATTATCCGGTGTTCTGCCAAACTTTCTGTTTCGGAATATGAGGCGAAACATGGCGGTCCGTTATACCGGATTGATTCGGATCGTTGTTGTTACGACCGAAAGATTTGTGTTCTGGAATCGATTGCTCCGAAGTATGATGCATGGATTTCCGGTCTTCGCCGTGATCAGAGTCTCACGCGGGCCAACACGCCGGTTGTTGGTTGGGATTCTCGTTTTGGTCTTGTCAAGATTGCG
The DNA here is from genome assembly GCA_031257725.1 of Planctomycetaceae bacterium. Classification (GTDB taxonomy): domain Bacteria; phylum Planctomycetota; class Planctomycetia; order Pirellulales; family Thermoguttaceae; genus WRKP01. The sequence continues at coordinate 3,016 of JAIROD010000040.1, forward strand.
CCGCTTGCTTTATGGACGAACAAAGATATTTGGAACAAAATTATTGCGGAATCTATTCCGTACAATATTCTTTATGATCATGGTTATAAGAGTATTGGTTGTGCGCCGTGTACCCGTCCGACGTTACCGGAGGAGGAGGAGCGTGCCGGACGTTGGTCGGGACAGCTCAAAACAGAATGCGGTCTCCACCAAGTCAACGAATCATTGACTACCGCACAACTCTAATCGTAACCGTCTTTTTTAATTTTTATTAGTCCAGCAAGGCCATTTCCAATGTAGCCGTGTGTGCGGTGTACTCACCGTACACACGGAAAAATAACAGGATTATCATTTTTACCAT
>JAIROD010000070.1 GCA_031257725.1 Planctomycetaceae bacterium
TTGTAATATATCAGTGGAATTTTTCGGAGATTGAAGTTTATTTTTTACCACCCCTGCCCCTCCGAAGGAGGGGAATAATTCCCCGAAGGAGATATTCCTTAATTCCCCTCCTTCGGAGGGGCTAGGGGTGGTCATTCGGAGGAAACGACTGAATAGTTAAAAAAAATATTTCACTGATATATTACAAAAAATTAAATTTTCTGGTTGTTTCGGATTTTTTTTTTGGGGGGGGGGGGGGGAATAATTGTTTAGGTCAAAAATCCAGAGGTAGGCGATGTTTCGCCGAAACATCGCGTCGGCGATAGCCGACTTGCCCCTGTGTTCGGACGGCAATCTGTGTTGCCAACCGTTTGGCTTTTTGATTTCCTGCCGTTATCGGTTTTGTTAATGCGTGAACAGTTACAAATTTTCTATTAATGAACGGTTTCCTATTTTCTCTCAAAAATTTCCCGCACGGAAATATTGTTTTCCACAGCGAGACGTTTAGCGGATTCAAATTCAGGAGTTATTTTTTCGTTACCGTTGGGCAGGACAACTTTTTTAGCGTCAATTTTTCCCCATGGCGTTTCGATTTGGCAAGGTTCCCGATACAACACGGTTCGTTCTACAGGAAAACGGCGAACACCGATTGTTGTTGTTTCCGTAAAAAGAATTGACTCAACAATTTCAACTTGATCACGGCGGCACAAAATGGAAACTGTTACACCGGGGCGTTGTTTTTTCATTTGAATCGGCGTTGTCCAAACATCCAGCGGTGAAACATTCCAGAGTTGTTCAATACAATGTCCAATCAACTCGCCGCCTGCATCATCAATATTTGTTTCGACAATCCACGCCGTTTCAATAATCGGAAGATTCTTTTCACAATCGGCGGATATTTCATGCTGTTGCTGATGCGGTAATTCATGTTGATGTTGGTGTTGATGTGGAATTTTCTGTTCTGAATGCGGTATCTGTTCTGAATGCTGTATATTTTTAATTAAATCTTCATATTGATGTTCCGGTGCGGAATGAGGCCGAACAAGGGACTGAGTGAGGACATTTTCTGTTGCCGGTTGACCGACTAAAATTCGGAGGATATTAGCCTGTTGTTCCAAATCACGTCCGCCGGCGCCGATGCCGACAGATTGAATCGTCATTGCGGGAAGCGAACCGAAGTGACGGGCAAAATATTTGAGTAACACCGCACCGGTTGGCGTGGTCAGTTCAAAAGGAATATCAGAAGCGGCAATAGGAATTTCCTGTAAAAGTTCTGCTGTTGCCGGAGCGGGAATGGAACAGGTTCCGTGTGCAATTTTGATTGTTCCGCAACCGGTCGGAACCGGCGAGGCGTAAATTTCATCGACATGAAGATAATCGAGTCCCGCCACCGCTCCAACAATATCCGCAATAGAATCCGCTGCACCGACTTCGTGAAAATGAATTTTTTCCACATCAACACCATGAACTTTTGCTTCGGCTTCGGCAATCATTCGGAAAATATCAGACGCTTGTTTTTTATTGAGATCAGACAATCGGCTTTGTTCAATCATTGTTAGAATATCCGAAAGATGCCGATGAACATGTTCATGGGGAGCGTGAACTTTAGCGAGAGTTGCCCGAAATTCTTTGCGGCGAACTGTTTCCGTTTCGATTCGAACATGGTCAAGAACAGATCGAACCGCTTCATTCAGTACAACCGCCGGAACACCCAAATCAATGAGCGCACCTAAGATCATATCCCCGCTAATACCTGAAAGACAATCAAAATAAGCAATTCGCATTGTTAAAGACTAAACAATTAGATGGTCTGAGTTTAAAAACATAACCCGAATTTTCTGCTGTTTGTTCAACTTATCAACTATTCAATAAATGATACTCCCGCTTGAACAATCGGTTTTGGGACAAAGAACACACGGAAAGCATATTACTGAAATTCCGTGTGTTCCGTCTATTCCGTGTTCAAAACAATTCTGTTTTTACGCCAAGTAATTGATTTAAGTGTGAATTGAATTTTATTCTGAAAACGTGGGCGGTTCAAATTTGGCGCCTATCAATTCATACTTTTCCGTTTCATCGTCTGCCGAATCGATTGATTCTTTGGTTGATTCGTTTGCTGTTGAGGATTTTGTGCGGCGATGCCCATTGGTTACATTTTTTGACAGGTCATTTAATTCGTTCAGACCTTTTTTCAGTTCCATTAATCCCAATCCGATTTGTCGTGCTACTTCGGGGAGATTCTTACCGAAAAATAAGACCCCTAAAACTAAAACCGCCACAATTTGAAACGGAGTTGGTGTTAGAAACGCATAGCAATCCATTTCAAACCTCCGTTTTTTCACCGGATTTTGATGTTGCTTTTTCTTCTGCTGTCCGAACAGCTTCATCCAGTTCGTCCTCGATACCGGCAACACCTTTTTTGAATTCTACGACACTCCGTCCAAGTGAACGCATTACACTTGGGAGACGATTGCCGAAAAGCAAAAAAGCCACTACGCCTAAAATAATATAGGCAAACGCGCTGCTTGGTCCCAAAAAACCAAGAATTGTACTATTAATTAAAATCATTTTACTCATCTCCTTTTACCGAATTTTTCGGTGATTGGAATTTCCCGTTCTGTTTTACGGCATCCATTGCCATCATATTTTTTCCTTAACACGCGGTTTATTATTCTATCATTTCTTAAATCCCTGTCAAATGGTGAACATCACTAACTTGCCAAAATATGAAATTTGCAATTTTTCAGTAGAATTTTCGATTTATTCGATTCAACCGTAAAAGTCGTCAAGATAATCCATCATGGCATAGCCGTAGCCAAAAGTCTGTTGTAACTATTCAGTCGTTAGGAGCGTTTGTTGTTTTGGGGCAACCCTGCTTGAGGTTACCCGCCCCAAAATAACAAACGCCCCCTATTTCTAAAAAGGTTGTTGCTTGGTCTTTCCGTTACCAGCGGTTAAAACCGTCGGCTACCTTGGAGAGCCTCCTTCGGGGCAAGACAAATTTCCCGATCAAAATTCTTAACTTAATACGTTATGGGAATCTCTCCTCATTCAGCATTTACCGAAAGTTAACGGCGTGGGCTTGCCCCGCGTTGTTCGACTTAACCCTCAAACGCAGGGTAAACCCCGGCGTTAACTATTAATTTATTAATTAATTGGTTGAAAATAAAAAACTGAATTATTAGAGATGCCCTTATGGAGTATTTTAAAAAAATTTCCTTCGGAAAGAAAATCCCTGTTGACAATTTACGTTGTTCCATGTAAACTGCGAAACTCATGCAAAATTGCGAGACATTTTTTTCTTGCCGAGTTGTTTTTCGGCAATGTTTCGCGGTTATTTCAATGAAACCTTATAAAATAAGGAGATTGACAATGAAAAATGTAATGATGTGGTTGGTTGAGATTTTGGCGTTTTTCTTTGAAAAATGCCAAATGTTAAAATGGGCAAGACAGGGGGGGGGGGGCAGTATGTAGGAAAGAGTTAAGAACGGAGCGTGGAGAGTGTTCGGTTTTCCGACATTTTCCCGCAAAATTCTCAACTCTTTTACGTTCTTCACCGTTCGGCTTTAC
>JAIROD010000073.1 GCA_031257725.1 Planctomycetaceae bacterium
AAATGTTGAAAACAATTCGCAACATAAAATCAGTAAAAACGCTGATACTTACCGGTAATCCGCTCATTCAGGAATGAAGTCAATTGTTTTTTTTGTAGCAATAAATGCTGATGAGGAACCCAATACTGGATAAATATTTCTCCAAATTCTAATTCCGGTTTATTCCTTTTCCTCGTCAGGTGGCGGCACGGGGAGCGGCGGTAAACCGAGAACTTGTTCCACCGCTAACACTATCGCAAGACATTCGCCCAATGCAAGTGAATAGGTTGTCAGAAGACGACCTAATAAAAGTTCAAATACCTGATAATAATTGATCGATACCCACTCCGTTTCCTTCCACTCAGGAACCAAAAAGGACCCCAGTGTCGTTTCACGTTGAGCATGTTCAAAGGGATACGGAGTGTCGGAAAAAATGGTACGGTAATGTTTGCACATCCGCCGTATTCCGTCGGAGTTGTCTTCCACCGAACGCCAAAGTGATCCGGCTTGGTCATGAGACAACGTCGGAAGTAATGGTATCCACGCCATTGACATAACAAAATTTCGGCGGGATTGGTCAAATTCCGATTGTGTTTTACTCATCTTCTCAAGAATCGGAAACAATATTTCTATGCGTTGACCAAGAGCGGTTCCCTTTTCAATCCGGTCTTGGATTTCCGGTCGTTTCAATAATTCCCGTGCGCAATTCAAACGTTCCGCCGCTGCACTGTCCCGCCCCCAAAGACGTGAAGCCTGAACCGACAACTGCGCTTCAAAAATCTCCGCAACCCGAGTTGCTTCCGCAAATGATTTTGGCAACGGAAATTCGGTGTCCGGTCTCTTCACCTTAATACCAAGCCGTAGAAGTTCCCGAACATAAGATGCCCGAATAATATTTGTTTCCGTTTTATCATACGCCTTAACCGCTTCCAACGCCTCCAACGCAAAACCGGCTTGGCGATTACGTGCGTGCCGAAGTTGAGCATCGGCGTAACTGCTATTTCGTAACGGTTCTATTGCGGAAAGCGGAAGAAATCGGCTTTGAAGATAAGCCCGTTGGAAAAATTGAATAATCGCTTCGTTTCCAAGATTTTCGCGTTGCAACTGGTCAATCACCGCTCCCGCATTTTTCAACATTCCCGGTTTCAAATCCAGACCAACTTCATTTTTGTAAAAATCCAACGAAACTTCACGGCTTAACGCTAAAAAGTTACGGAAAAACAAACTCGCCGGAACATCAACATGAAGCACGCCCGGTTCAGCCATGGCGTTTGCCGCTGCAATCCGGTCGGCATCGGAAGGATGCGTATCACAAAATCCCGTCTTGCTTTTTTGAATCGCTTTTGCTGCCAAGTGGTTAAGCTTTTCGCCCAAAATTTTCATATTAGCCGCAATAAGAAGCGGATAATTATCCGGCAACCGATCCTCATGGAGCATATACTGAATATCGTTTACCGTTTTATCGTTAGCAATACTCAACTTAATAATTTGAGTTTGGGTTTCCGCAAAACGGGAACTTCCGCCAAGACGAATTTCAAAACGATCCGCATCATATTCCATCTGCCGACTCATAAAACCCGCAACATATTGACCAAGCATCATCAAAATCCAGATAAACCGCCGCGTTATCCAGACAAAAAAACGTATCACATAAAAAGCAAGCCCGAAAATTCCTAATCCCGAACCCGCCGCCAGCCAACCATCCATTCGGTCACGATAATAATAAATGTGCGCAAACCAACCGAGAAGTGTTCGGACAATATAATCCATACGGCGTGTTCCGGATTGTGTGAAATGCCCGAATTCATGAGCCAAAACTCCGGCAAACTCCGATGTTTTCAACCCTGCAACAAGCGGTAATCCAATCATCAAATCACAGGCATTACCGCCGAAAATCGCCCCCCAAATTCCATACGACATTCCGGCGGCGGCATTGACCTGACAATTAACAAAAATTCGCCGCGGTGTCGGAGCGCCGATAAATGTACAAAGATGTTGTACAAAATCAAAAAGCAACGGTTCACGCTCCTTCGTAATTTCAAACCGTGAATCTTTCCCAAACAAACCGAATATCAATGGTTTAAGCAAAACAATAATTACCGTACCAATTGCCGCCGGAATAGCAAAATACAAAACGCCTGCCGCAAGACTTTTAATTTCAATCGTGTCTTTAGTCCAGACAAAATATTGGTATTCAAGAAAACTAAGTCCCGCAATCAATCCGACATAAATAATTGGTAACAGAATCATAAACAACGCTGTCAGGAAAAGTCCGAATCTGTAACCGATCGTCATTTTTTCGACCTGAAGCGGTGTTTGCAGAGGAGTCAGCAACATTGTCCGGTAACGGTTTAATTCCTCCTGAGTCTGCAATGTCGGACAAAGTGAAAAGTTACCGCTGCGCAGCTCCAACGGATTGGGAATTTTTTTGACCGGTCTTTTTTGATTCGAAATTGTTTGATTCGGATTTTTTTGATTCGGATTTTTTTGATTCGGAATTGTTTTTGGCGGAACCGGTTGATTTGGAACTGTTTGATTCGGAACTGTTTTCGGCGGAACTGACGCGGAGTGCGGTTTCAAAACCGGAGGAGATGGAACATGTGGAGGCGGAACCGGAGGAGACTGAATTGATGGAGGAAGAGGTGGAGGTAAAACCGTTGCGTTTTGTCCAATGACAAACACCATTTTACACTTAGGACATCTCGCCTGCCGACCAATCAGGGAATCACGGACTTCACGAGAAAAACCACAGTGAGGACATACAGAAAGTGATGGCATACGGATTCAAAAATTGTGCAAAAATAATTACTCAAATTCTTTTAATTGATTTCGGTCACGATTCTTTTTATACTCTTTTTACTATAAAAATACAATACCCAATGTAATTGCCTGTTGATGTTGTTTTTCTATTTCATCATTTTTACATTACGCTTTCTCATGAGTGTCTCTCATCATTCAATTTTTTATTTTCAACCTATTAGTTAATAATTAGTAATATTTCAGTGGAAATGGCGAAAATGTATTGTAATTGTTCCCACGACCTTATTTCTAACCTGATTTTCTAAACAAAAACAACCGTAATATTTCAGTGGAATTTTTGTAAATTTGTTGTAATGATTCAGTAGTTTGGTTGCGTTCCTGAATTGTTCCGTCCCGTTAGGGACGAAATATTGGTAGTAGTAGAAAATTCCCGTTAGAGGTTGCCGATCAATCCTTCGCCCTGAAAGGGCAATACATACTAGCCCGCCACATCGCACCGGGTTCGATTGCCCAAAAAATCAACGCCCTGAAAGGGCAATTGATTAATTGATTAGTGGAGAGTTGATAGCGGAGAGTGTTGCAAAAGGGGCTTGAATTGTGATTTATTGTAATATATCAGTGAAATATTTTTTTTTAACTATTCAGTCGTTTCCTCCGAATGACCACCCCTAGCCCCTCCGAAGGAGGGGAAT
>JAIROD010000077.1 GCA_031257725.1 Planctomycetaceae bacterium
ATTCCCCTCCTTCGGAGGGGCTAGGGGTGGTAAAATAATTCAATTTTTATTTTCAACCTATTAATTAATAAATTAATAAATTAAAAATTAATAAATTAATAGTTAACGATGGGGTTTACCCTGTGTTTTAGGGTTAAGCCGAACAACGCGGGGCAAGCCCACGCCGTTAACTTTTTGGTAAATTCTGAATTATTAGAGATTCCCAATGGTAATTTTACGGTGTAATATTTTCCTCTTTTTTATCCTGTTCGGTTTCTTCATCAACGATTACGGAATAAATTTTTGAAGGTTGCGAAGAGTCGTCCCAATTTCTTGAAACGGGTACAATCCATTTCTTTTCATCATGGTACACAATTCGATAAACATAAGCCGCTCCCAACGCCAGAAAAACACCAAAAGATGACGCCTGAAGCATGAGCAACACCGGAGCCGGCCGGTAAAAGAAAATCGCCAGCAACGCAACACCAAGTCCAAAAAGTGATCCGGCGTAACGGGTTTGCGGAAAATAAATCAGGGTCAAACCGATGAGAAGCGAGAGACCGCTTGAAAATAAAACAATAAGCGATCGTCCGGCAATATAAAGCGATGCCTGAGAAGCCGGATGAAGACTACTGAACAAATATTGATTTGACCTTATCGAAACGGACGGACTTTCCGGCGTGTCCTCCGGTAAACCAATATCTTTTTTTTGTAACGACGGAACGCGTTCCCAAAACAAATTGTTCCATGTCCATTGATATTCCGGCGTCCAACCGTTGGGAATACCAAGAATATGTTGGTCTGTCGGAAGAATCACTTGCCAATATTCACAACGAATAAGCGATTCCGAATCGAAATGGGGTAAATCCAGTTCGACCGGATTACGGACGGTTTCAAAAGGAAACCGATAAATAATCTCCGCTAAAACAGAACGTTGACGTTGTTCCGGTGTTAGCGGAAGAATCAATTCGCCTTTCGATGAAATATCCGCAAGAATCGGCGTTCGGTCAATGGAAACAAAAACTTTTCCTTTGGCAGCCGCTTGCGGCAGATTAATTATTACGGATTCGCGGTCGCTGGTAATCAGATAAATTCCGCGATCCTGACGCAGGGAACCGGTTAGCCATGTTTGCAGCCAGGCACGTTCAATAACTGTTGTTCCCAAAGCGGCGTGGTTGGACAATGAAATTAACAGAGAAATTTTGTCCGGTGCTTGTAACGATTGAAAACTTGTTCCGAGTGTTGACGAATCCGGTGCGGTAACATTCCAGAAACGGTTCGCATCATCGTGCAGTTCTATCAGGTAACCCGGCGGAACCACCGGATTGACACGGTGATCGGTGACCAATGTTTCCATCGGACAAATAAACGATAACGAAAATGGAGTCGTCATATCGTATTCAATGGGAACCGGCGGAATCGAATATCGGAACACTAATTGAAATTTGAACAGTGCTTCCGGCAACATCACCAACTTCCGACTCCAATTTTCCGGTTCCGTTTCTGTCCCATTGAGCGTAACATCACGCAATTCCAATGATCTGTTACCGATTTTCACCTGTAAATGACCGTTTTCTTCCAATGATTTTGGAACAAGAAAATATAATTTTTCGACCGGAACATACGAAACATCGTAGGAAATAATCTGATTCACCTGATCATTCTGATCACGCAACCGAATATCCGTCCGCATTGTTGTGGCGATTTTTTGACGGTGATACCGAATATCGGCAACAAAAATTGCATCGACCGGCTCTGTACGATAAAACAACGGTTCCTGTTGACGATCGGGAATGTCGATTCGAATGGTTTGTGAACGCCGACTGCGACGAGTTAAACCGATAGTCCGTTTTGGTGTGAAGCGGTCTGATTCAGGTTCTGACGCAACCAAACCGGAATCGGCATCTTCGTCAATCGGAATCACTTCGACATTGTCTGCCGGAACAATAACCGCTGGCGCAGGCTCGCTCCATGTTACCACCGGTTGCGGTAAAGGAACAACCAATCGTTGTTTTCCTTCGCCTTCCTCTGTTGTCAGTGAACGATAGGCTTTCAATTCAATTTCAAAAGCACCGTCTGTAGGTGTTCGAAAAGGAATGGTCAAAAGACCGTTTTCATCCTGTTCAACTCCAACCGTATCAATAATATTGGACGGTTTGATTTCACCGCTCCATTTCCAACCGGGTAAACGTATTGCCATGTTTTCCGTTTTGGAACCAAGAACCTCATAAGCAAAACGCGCCGTCAATGAAAGCGAACCTTTATTGATTCCAATCTGATATTCCGGTTTAACATTGGTTCGGGGTTGCGGCGTAACAATTCGACCTTGTAACTGGAATGGTTGTGAAAAAAATTCAAATCGGGCGTCGGCTTCTTCATAAGTTACGGAATCAGTCATTTCTGTTCGCCGGAGACCGCGAATCGGTTTCCAGTTGGAACGCTTATCGGCGGGAACAACAGCAGTGAGATGTCCAAACTGCCGTTCCGCTCCAATCACCTCAAAACCGCCAAGATCACGCCAAACATCTTGTTTTTCCGTATCCAGTTGTTGTATTGCTTTGATCCGAATGTTGACGGTGCCGGAGGTTTTACGCGGAAACCGGATTTCCAAAATCGGAGATGCCGATGTTTCTTCTTTGACCAAATCGAATGAATAACCGCCGGCGGCGTATTTTTCCATCGTTTCACGATCCAGAACCGCTCCCTGCGGCAAACGAATACGCAATTGATCAAACAGATCAACTGGGGACGGCGGACTGCGTACCGGAAGAATCGCATCATAAACGGTCGATTTCGCTTCCAACTGTACCTTAATCAAAGCCTCTTCAACATAAAGAGTCGGACGATCATTAATTGGTTCCGCTTTTTTCTTACGCCATGAAAGTTCAAAATCAGGACTGAGACCAAGTATTTTGAATTGAGTTGCCTGCTTGTCGGATGTTTCAGACGAATGGAGTAATGAACCTTGTGAAACGGTTGCGGCAATCTCTTGCTCTGGAACAGTCAACACAAACTGAGAGCTAACCGCCTGCGGAAATGAAACAACAAGCCGGTTTTCCGCATTGCCGATACGGTTCAACGGAAACCAAAGGGGTAAAATCAATTCGTGATGTTGTTCCGAAAGAGTTTTTTCCTCTTTTTCTTCTTTGCTTTCAAAGGTGTTATTTTTCAGATTTTCCAGTAATTTTTCCGGTAATTTCCCTATTAATTTTTCCGGTGATGAGACCGGTGTTTCCGATTCGGTTGTTGGTTCCGGTGTTGATGATTGTGTTGCGGATATGTCTATTTCCGGCTGGTAGTTTGGATAATTTGAGAGATTTACAGATTCACGGATTTGTGGTCGAATAAGCACGAGATATTGACCGGATTGAGGATCAACGGTCAAATCAAAAGAACCCGGTCCGCGATAAATTGGTTTGGAAATTCCGGCGGCAGGCAAAATTCCTTCTTTCATTCCGATGGGAATGAGGAGTGGTCGGTTATTGAAAGTGGTCAAAAGGATTCGGATTTCGGCTTCGACGTGAAGTCCGGACGCTTTTCCAACTGCGTTAATTTCCTGCAAAACAAAAGGCGGCAAGGGATTTTTTCTGTCCCGCAAAAGAAAATTCCAAAAATCGTCTAAATCTTCCAGAGGCCAACCTTTGGGAAGATAAAGCAAACGTTTTCCTTCGGAATTGAAGATAACTACTGCATCGAGTGGAGCTTGCTCGATGGCGGGCGGTGAACTGATTTTAACTGGATCTGCTGTAATTTCCCGAACCGCCGGACTTTGAGCCGCAACATCTGCCGTTGCGAGCAAAATACTGAAAAACACAAACATCAGCAACCGGATTCGGTGAATAAACGGAAAAATCAACGTCATGGGAAAATGCCTAATAAGTTCACTAAATAAAAAGAAGAAAACTTCTCTAATCAAAAATACCTTTAATTGTAATATATCAGTGAAATATTTTTTTTTAACTATTCTGTCGAGGAAGGTAGGCAATGTTTTGCCGAAGGGCTTTCACCCGCCATTGCGTCGGCGTACTCGCCGACTTGCCCCTGTGGACGGCTGGAAAGTAAAAACCAACAACATACAACACAACAACAAACCAACCGGCGCAACCTTTCGGTGAAAGGTTGCCTACCTCCCTCGACTGAATAATTACAAATAAACTTCAATCTCCGAAAAATTCCACTGATATATTACCTTTAATTTAATTTTTTGATTATTTGTCCTCTTAGTTCCTCTCGTCCCTATAAAATTAAAGAACCGTTTTTTAGTATAACCAATTTCTTTGTATTCAGGAACAGGAGTGATCAGAACGGGAGCGTTTTTCAAAAAGTGGTCGAAATAGACCATCATTATACTCATCACACTTTAAAATTCGGTTTTATCGACGCAGTATTTTTGTATCTTTTATCTAAAATCCTGTCAATCTTGTTGATCCTGTCAAAATCGGTTTCTCCTGTCAAAAGACAAAAAACGAAATTTCAAGTGTAATGAGTATATTCATTGAATTGTCCTAATTTTTTTGATTATTTCGCATTTTTGGAAGCCGTTTGAATCGAGTGAACTTGGAATTAAAAAACCTTATTTCTACCTTATTTTCCGAACAAAACAACCTCAGTAGCCCAAGCCCCCCATCAATTCTACCTTATTACCTTATTTCCAACCCAAACCTTAATAAGGTTTAGGTTTTAAGGACAATCGTTGCTAAGGTTGTTTTTGTTTGGAAAATCAGGTTGAAAATAAGGTTTGGTGAAACGAGGACGATACGTTTGGGAAAATTCCACTGAAATATTACTAAAAATTTACCTAAATTAACAATCAGATAGTGAACGCTAAAAAAATTTTAAAACTTAGCGCAATCTTAACACAATCTTAATATGTACTTAATTTACCACGCTAAAATAATACGCGAGCACAACAAAAAATTCTATGATGATTTGTTGTTGTTCAAAAAAGTTTGTCAACCATTTCCAATTTTTCAATTCCTTAACAAGGAGAAATTACAATGTCAAAACGTCAATTCTCGTATGGTTTAACTCTGTTAAAATCACTGTTGGCAAAAGTCATCAGCTTTTTTCACGACAAACTCCGCCTGTTTTTCAAAAAATATGTTAAAATAGGGGGGGGGGGGGGCGCTTTGGGTTCACTTTAGTGGAACTCTTGGTGGTCATTGCGATCATCGGAGTTCTGATCGGGTTGCTTCTTCCAGCTGTTCAAAGTGCCCGCGAAGCGGCACGGCGAATGCAGTGTGCCAACAAATTAAAACAGATGACTCTCGCTGTCCACGTCTATGCGGATAGCCACAAATCTCTTCCGGCTGGACTTGGCGATTCCATAGGGGCATTAAATGCCGGCGTTTCATCTGGACGTTGGAGCGGAATCATTGCTCTGCTTCCCGGCATAGAACAAACAGCCCTGTATGACCGTGTCATGTCGGAAAATGTTTATATGACATCATGGACTGCCCATACACTAACTGCTGCGGAAGGCGGAAAAGACAGTCCGCGTGCGGCTCAACCGGATGTTTTTATCTGCCCGTCCAACGGAGTTAGTAAGCCGGAAACAGCAACCGGTTATACTTGTTACCGATTTAACGCCGGAGATAATCCCGGTAGTATTGACGCTCAAATTCGTGGACCTTTCGGATATAGAAATTGGCATCCGCTTAGCGCGGTTCACGACGGATTGAGCAATACTCTTTGTTTCAGTGAAAAAGCGGTTGATGAATTTAATGGAACATCACAAGATGTTAAAACGCAGGCAGCAACATACGCAGTCGCTGCCGACGGCGGATTTAGCGGCGGTTATCTCAGTGACCGGACAATTTGTGTCGGTTCGGCAGTCGGCGGGAAATATCAATACGGTGTAGGCGGAATGACAAACGGTTTTGGTTATTTTTATGGATGGAATTGGTTTGGAGGTCATTGGTATCATATTGGTTTTACCACAACGCTTCCGCCCAACTCTCCCTCGTGTTACAACAGGGCTAGTAATTATAATGTCATGTTTTCCGCAACAAGTTTTCATCCCGGCGGTGTCAATGCCGCGTTATTGGATGGCTCCAGTAAATTTGTTTCCGAAACAATTGACAGCGGAACATCAATTGCGTTTCCCACACCGTCCGCACCAAGCGGCGAATCTCCTTTTGGAGTATGGGGGGCAATGGGTACCCGAAACGGCGGCGAATCTGAAACGTTACCGTAATGATAACCAAGACGTAATAACAGCCGGAAACGGCGTAATCACATTATTATGCTGTTTTGCGGCTGTTATCATGTCGTTTTATTTTTTGTCAATATTATTACATTTTTTTCAAAGGAAAAATATTTATGAGAACATATTTACTGCTATCAATTTTATGTACAATAACGATTTTGTTTTCTGCCGGTTGCGGCGGTGTGCCGGTGCCGAATGAGCTGAAAAACCTTTATCCCGTAACAATTACTGTAACCAACGGTGATCAAGCGATGGAAGAAGTTGCCGTTTCACTATCTGCTAAAACTTCCGGCGGTGCCTGGGCAAGTCGCGGCGTAACGAATGCACAAGGCGTTGCCGTAATTCAAACGTCGCGTGCTTCGTACACCGGAAAAGGTGTTCCAGCAGGCGAATATAAAGTTGCGTTAATCAAAACGGTGGCTTTGCCTCCGGAATTGGAACCGCAAGAAACAGACCAAAATCTGCCACCTCAAGCCGTTGCTGCCAAACAAGCAAAACAAGAAGCATTTTATGAAAAAAATCGTGTTATTCCGAAAATTCTGGGAGATTCTAATACAAGTCCGATAGAATTGACGGTTGCCGAAAAAAACACGACAACATTGACCATTGATATTGCTCAATATAAAAAGTAAAAAATGAACAATAAAACATGGTGTTCTATTATTCATTTTTTGAATGTTACTTTTAATCACAGGAGAAATTCCAATGAAAACATTTCATTTATTTCTGTCAATTTTAATTCTGTTTGTTTTTGGTTCTTCGGTTTTTGCCGGTGAACCGATTCGGGTATTAACGTTCAATATTCTTTGTGCCGGTTGGGAACCCGAACCCAAAAAAGATTACGCATGGGAAAAACGATTGCCTATCGTTGTTGATGTGATGAAAAATTTTCCGGACGGAAATGGTCCCTACGATTTTATCGGAACACAAGAAACATCAAATAATCCGGCAAAACCGGAATATCATCAGGTAAAACAACTCGCCGATGCAATGATTGGTTACGGTTCTTTGTTTGCTCCTTGCGGCGGCAAGTTGGATAAATTTTCGTTGAGTAATATGATTTTTTGGAAAAAAGATCGTTGGGAAATCGATCCGAATGATTCGGGAACTTTTTGGCTTTCCAGTACGCCGGATGTGCCGGGTTCCAATGATTGGGTTGAAAAAAATCGCGGCGGTGAACGAAATGTTACTTACGGTCTCTTTCATGAACTCGGTGCCAACGGGCGAACAGGCAAGAAAGTTTATTTCTTCAATACACATCTTAACGTTCATGTGGAAACAGCCCGATTACGCTCTGCGGTTTTAATCATGGATAAAATTAAAAACCGAAAATCACAAGATGCCCCTGTTATTGTAACAGGCGATTTCAACGCATTACAAAATTCCCCTCTCATCGCTTATATGCAAGGAAAACCGCTTGAATTTGACGGTCAAACCTTCACTCCATCCTTGCCGTTAATTGAAACATTCAAAGCAGTTCATCCCGATTCAACCCAATTTGGTACAACACATGGTTATAGCGGTAAAATCAGCTGGGATAAAAAGATTGATTTTATTTTTACAAGTTCTCCCTTAAAACCAATCAACGCCAAAGTCATTTTGACAACAAAAGATGGTTTGTATCCAAGTGATCATCTTCCGGTTGATGCTGTTTTACAATGGGAATAATGCAAGCGTTTGTTGTGTCCTTTGAATGTTTGGGACTTTCGTCTCTGTTCACAAAAACAATCAAAAAGCCGCGCAAGTAATTGTACACAAATAAAATATTCTGATTATTTCGGAATTTGGGGGGCATCAGTGATTGGAGAATAATACCAATTTTCGTCCCGTTAAGGACGACATATTGGCAGAAAACAGTATAACAAAATGATCTGCGTCCCGTAGGGACGCAATGTTGGTGAAATTGATATTTGGCATTGATTCCAATTTTTACCAACATATCGTCCCTAACGGGACGAACATTTTTAATCGACCTCGTTT
>JAIROD010000085.1 GCA_031257725.1 Planctomycetaceae bacterium
CCAATAAAGTGTCGTCCCTGCGGGACTTTGTGGTGTGTTTGCCTTATCCGTATGCTAAAGCATACGGTTAATAAAGTGTCGTCCTTGCAGGACTAATAAAAATTAAAATAGACAGTTACCTTGAAAGGTGAAAATTATTACCTGTTAGAATCGATAATCGTACCCGAAAGTGGCGGTGAATCCTCCTTGACCGCCTGCACGGTCAGCGAAAATGTCGCCGGTCAAATTCATAAACAACGATTTACTCCGAACCGCATTCAAATAATAATTTCCGCCGCCGCGAATTGAAACAATATTTTGTCCTAATGTTGTTCCGTAAACGGTTGTTCCGCTTTTCACCGACGGATAGTAAACTTTGACATTCGGTAACGTTTGACCGCCAATCATGTTCGCGTAATCAATTCCCAGAAAGACCTCGCCCAACGGTAAACGTTTTTCAAGATCAATTCCGACACGAAAATAAAATTGGGTGAGCGACGAGTTTGAATAGGTACGGTATTCACTGGACACTTTGTTTTCGGCGGCTCCTTGTTGACCGGCATATTCAAGATCGAATCCGAAATGAGGACGAACCAGATAGGTTCCAAACAGAATCGGACGACCTAATTCAATATTCGTTTCAAAAGAATCGCCGCGATATTTTGCACGGTAAGTGTATTTGGTATCGTTACGGTAAGACGTGTAATTTTGCGTACCGCCGCCGAGATAGCCTTTCAGTTCCCACATTCCGTAAATTCGTTTACCAAAATACAAACCGAGAAAACCGTCGGATGCGTCAATTTTATCGCGTCCGTTTTTCAATTGCGGAACTTCCACGCCGGCGGTAATTCCAAACGATAACCAATGCGACGACAAAAACGAATAGCCCGCCTGAAGACCAAATGAATTAAGATGCCATGAATCATTGGTGTGATAACTGCTTGCGAATGTCGAAGTTCGACCGTAAAAATTTCCCCAAATATGACGGTTTGTGAACGTCGGGGATTGCCCGCGAACTTGATTTTGCCGTCTTAATACCGAGCGGAGACCGGAATAACGTCCGTTTTGAAGTTCATTATCAATCTGTTCAAAGGCACGCCGAGAAACTTTTCGTTGCGATAAAGTAATTCCCATCGCAACGGAATCGCTAAGCGGTCTCGGATCACGCCGATGATAACCGGTTACTTTAATCCAATTGGGCGTGGAATAATCGAGCGTAAAATCATAGAACGGACTTAATTCATTGTCAATGTATTCATTAAAACCGATATTGTCTTTAAGGTTTCCGTAACGCATCACCGTCCAACCGTCAATCACATCGGGATAATGTTCCTGTGCAGTATCTTGCGCTGTAACAGGTTGGAAAACCACGCCGGATAAATCGACGGTTCCTCTGATATTCAAATAGGGCGAGTCTTCCTCACGAATTCCAAAATTCCATTGATAAATCGCGCCCGGTTTGAAATTCACGTCGCTGTCGATAATTCCCGAACCCGTTAAAACCGCACCGGAATTAACCGTAACTTCCGACCGCAATAATTCTCCGTCAATTTTGAGAACACCCGTTTTAACTAATGTTTTACCCCAATAATCGTTATTGCCGGTTAAAGTTAGTGTTCCCGAACCGGTTTTGGTCAAACCGCCGCTGCCGCTGAGACGTGATGTAACCGTTAAATCGTGCGGAGTGTCCAGCAGAAAGGCGGAACCGCTCGCAGTGGTCAACGGAATGGAAAAATCATCAACCGCCTGCAAATTCCGTAACGTTCCGCCTTCAAAAATAATCTGTCCGCTTCCAAGATTTTTCGCTTCAGAAAACTCCAAAATTCCCGTTCTAATTCGTGTTCCGCCGGAATACGAATTATTGCCCGAAAGAGTCAAAATTCCCGTACCGTTTTTAACCAACATGCCGTTACCGTCAATCACTCCGGTTTGATTCCAATCGTTCAGGACATTAAAAATTACTCCCGAATTTTGTTGCGTATTCTTTTTTTGTACGTTTTCAGCGGCGTTCAAGGTGAGGTGATGGTCATTGTCTATCTTGTCCGTGTTTTCAAAAACGGTTCCGTCCTCGAAAACAATTTTTCCCGAACCAACCGCTGTTACGGAAGCAATCGACAATGTTCCTTCTTTAATGCGGGTTATGCCATGATAAGCACCTTGACCGGCAAGCGTTAATTTTCCGTTGCCGGTTTTAATCAGTCCGCCTTCACCGCTAATCGTCGAATCGTCCGTAACAGTTAAATTCGATCTCGTTTCAAATTGAACGTTATTTCCGTCCGTTGCAACAATATGTTGCGTTAAGTTCGTTTCGCCTGATTGAGAATCCGTTTGAAGAATTCCGCCGACGAAAGTCAAATCACCGGTTCCAAGAACCTTAGCGTTATTACCGATACTCAATGTTCCCTCTTCCAATTGTGTACCGCCGGAATAATCGTTAGACGTATTGGTCAGTGTAACCGTTCCCGTTCCTTTTTTCGTAACTTGTCCTTCACCGGAAATCTGTTGCCCATATTCGCCGTCGAAATTAAGAGCCAATGTTGCATGATTATCAATTTGAACATTGCCTGTACCGGTTGCTTGGGCGTTGGTCAGTAACAATGTTCCCGCCTCAATCAATGTTCCGCCCTTGTATTCATTGGCTTCCGCCAACTCCAAAGTTCCCAGCCCTTTTTTGGTTAATTTCTTTCCATTTGCCGTTTCATCAAATAAAACTCTCTCGACTTTGAAATATTCGGCTTGACCGCCCGACGGGGCAATTGTAAATATACCGTTATCAATACTATCATTATCTTTATCCCATGTTAATTGAACAGTACCAAAATATTGCTTTGGATTAAGATCATCATCGAAACGAAATGTTGCCTGAAGATAGTCCAACTTTATGTCTGGATCATTAGTGAATTTTCCGGTGATCGTATTTTTCGAATCAAGAATAGTAAAATCTTCTGTTGTTCCGATAATACTGTTAATCTGAATT
The DNA here is from genome assembly GCA_031257725.1 of Planctomycetaceae bacterium. Lineage (GTDB taxonomy): Bacteria > Planctomycetota > Planctomycetia > Pirellulales > Thermoguttaceae > WRKP01. Next base: position 2,957 of record JAIROD010000085.1, read on the forward strand.
GCAACATTATTTCCGATGTTGATATTGTCTGCGGAAATATTCGGGGCGTTTGAATTGGCGGTAACGGAAAGAACAGTATTGGTTACCAATTCAACCGAACCGCCGGTTGTTGTGAAACTGGAATCAGCCCAAAATGTTCCTGATTGAATATTGAGATCACCGGAATAATTCGATGTCGTTCCTGAAAATTTCAGTATTTCATTTTGATTTGAAGCAGAAACATTTAAGTCTCCGGTTCCTGTTACCGTTCCTTTGAGAACATTTTCGTTACCACGAATACTTAAATTCAGTGTTTGATCCAATTGAAGCGTGCTTCCGGCATCCATTTGAAAACGAGAGGTCGAAAGTGTTGCCGCATTATCGGAACCTTTCTGATCGCCGATACTTAGTGTTGCATTATTTCGGACAATGAATTGATCCGTTCCCGATCCGCTTATGATATTGAGTGCCGCATCGTTACCAAGACGAAAAGTTCCGCTGACAATATTGAACAACACACTATTAGCCTGAGCAAGGTTTGAATTTCCGTAAAGATTCCAAGCCCCATCTCCTGTCTTATTAAAATAGAGATGAAGATTCCCATTATCAGTATCAATAGACATCGGATCACGCATGTTGAAATTACTATCGTTTCCTACATCAACGGTTACATTGACCATTCCAGCCGATACCGAAGTGTTCAGATTACTAAACGTAATCGAATTTGCGCTTTCTGTTTTGTTTATTGCATTGTTGTAATACTGTTTATTGCCGAAAAACTCAACGCTTGTTCCCTGAAAAGCTCCTAATTGAAGCGTATAATTGCCGCCGTCGCTAATCCCAAAAAAGATTGCCCCGCCTAAATCTGTTGCGTTATTCAATTTGAAATTCGTTCCTTTAAGATACAAATTTGAATTTTCCGAATAAATAGCACCGCCATAACTATTTGCCAAATTGTTTATAAATGTTGCGTTTTCCAAGATTGCCGTTGAGTTGCTAAGGTAAATCGCTCCGCCGTTGCCGCTGCCGCTATAAGTTTCAACTTTTTGTGCAGTATTACGCTCAAACGTTGTTTCGTTGCCGTTCAGAGTATATCGATCCATATAAATCGCTCCGCCGACCAATGCTTGATTTTCTGTAAACTTGGCTTTGTTGACAACAATCTCCTTATTGGGCGATTCAATGTCGTAACCATAATCGTAGTCATAATAAGAGTATTCACCGGTAACTTCGTCATAATAATAGTAGTAATAATAATAGTAACTGTCTGCCGTAATCGCTCCGCCTTTACCGCTAACATTGTTGTTGCCGCTAACATAACTACTACCACTGCTGCTGTCAGTACTTAATTTGATGATATCGGTATTGAAACACGATGAAAAGGAGGCACCTTCGGCATTTAATGCTCCTCCCTGAAGGTAAATGGCTCCGGCATAAGACCGATAAGAAATTGAACTACTACTACTACTACTGCTGCTACTACCGCTGCTGCTATCAATAATGAGAGTCTGTTCTTCTTTTTTTGAGACGGTAATATCGTTTGAAATTTTTAATTGTGAATTACCCCAGAGATGGAACAAGGAAGTATTGGTTCCGGCAATTTCTCGTAATGTTCCCGAAGTATCAGACTTAATTGCGACCTGAATCGGATTGGAAAGATCGTTATAAAGATCGTTATAAAGATAGTCATAATAATAGTAAGAACTGTTGTATCCTACTTCAAACGTTTGATTTAATAATGTCGAATCGTCGTTGTGTAAAACGATGTTTGCTTGTTGATCGGCATAATAATAATTTCCGTCTGAACTATAATACAGTGTAGAATAACCGATTCTGGAAGTAACCTGATAAAGTCCTTCCTGACTAATTGATACATTGCTGGGTCGGGATAGATAACGGTAATATTTTTCTATTGTCGAACTATGCTGTAAAATGTCCTTATCCCAGATATGATAAGTGACCGACGAAGACGTTTGAGCCGAGACGGCAGCGCAAAAAATCACACCGAAAACAAAAGTCAATGCCGACAAACAGACAAAATTGCGGGACATGGGAGACTTCCTTGTCAACTTGGAACATTGGGCGATTTCAATTCCATTCCATTTATTAAAACCGTCCGAACAATGCGCTCACGCCAACCGAAACGATTGTATCATCGTCCTTATCGACAAAGGAATATCTCAATGTTTAACGAATATTTTATTTCCAATTGGTGTAGGTATACCGCAAACGGCATGATATTGGTTGTTTGTAATATATCAGTGAAATATTTTTTTTTAACTATTCAGTAGAGTGTATTATCAGTAAATACTCAGGAGGTAAGTGACTCAGGAGGTAGGCGACTCAAGAGGTAGGCGACCTTTCGCCGAAAGGTCGCGTTGCCGATAGGCAACAGTGAATCAGATTCGATTGGGCAATTTGTGTTTCTGATTGGTTTGGAAACTGATTGCCAGCGGGAAACAGGGGCAAGTCGGCTATCGCCGACGCTTTCGGCGAAAGGTTGCCTACCATCGAATCACCAATCTACTGAATAGTTAAAAAAAATATTTCACTGATATATTACGATTTTCTTAATCATCGTCTTCATTCAATCATTAAAATCATCGTTCAGACCATTACCCGCCGCGTTGCGGCGGGCTGGCTTGTGTTGCCCTTTCAGGGCGAAAGAATGACCGTCACCAAAGAATGAACCGTTACCATTGACCGTCACCCACGGTTGCCTACCCCAAATCAACCTAATTTAACACCAACCGGTGAACACGGTGAAATAATTCGCTCTTTACGGCAATTCTTGAAATTGTTATGATTTGGCGATTTTTCCTGCCAACGTTTCTTGTGAAGAGTCTGGGTGATGACCAACACGAAAACAACTTCCCAAAAATCCCGAAACAATTTCAAAACGAAGGTGATGATCACGTTTTGCGTGTTCTTGCTGAGCGGTTGCGGTACGACAAAGTGGAGCGACACCGCCCGAACCGGAACGGAACAACTCCTCATCAGTAACGCCATCGATAATGCTATCGGGAAAATTGATTTTAGTCCAATCGGCGATAAACATCTTTTTCTCAAAACAGACGCTATTAAAGATGCAACCGACCATACCTATTTGGCAATGGCACTCCGACAGCAAATAGCCGCCAATGGCGGAGTGATCTGTGATAAGGAAGAAGAGGCGGATTATATTGTGGAAGTTCGGGTTGGGGCGATTGGAACAGACCGTGATGATATGTTGATTGGGATTCCCGCTCTGACGGTTCCCTCGCTTCCCGGAATCAGTTTATCCTCGAATACCATCCCTGAAATTCCCTTCATCAAACGTACCAAACAACGCGGAGTCGCCAAAATCGCCCTGTTCGCTTACAACAAACATACCGGTCGTCCACTTTGGGCATCAGGGAATAACCAGAGTGAAAGCCAAGCACGTAATTTGTGGTTTGCCGGCACCGGACCGCTCACACGTGGAACAATTTACGATGAAACGACTTTTGCCGGACATACGATTCCGGAATTTTTGGGAGGTAAAAAAGATCATTATCTCAAATCTTTTGCAGACCGGTCAATCGTGTTTCGTGAACAGGTTAATGAACCGTCTTTGCGAGACCATGCCGAAAAAAAGTTTTCACAAACAGATAAAACGGTCGTTCCCGCCCCAACAAATATTCCAAAATATCCCGACATTCCCCCAACCACACCGCCCGCCTCAAATTACCCCGTCTATCAGTCCTCTACTCCAAACCCTAAATATTAGAGACTTAGAACTATTCCATCGCGGTGAATGTTCCTTGTTCTGTCCCGTAGGGACAACATATTGGTAAGATTTATTGATTGATTCCTGATTTCACGTAATATATCAGTGGAATTTTTCGGAGATTGAAGTTTATTTTTTACCACCCCTGCCCCTCCGAAGGAGGGGAAT
>JAIROD010000094.1 GCA_031257725.1 Planctomycetaceae bacterium
ATTCCCCTCCTTCGGAGGGGCAAGGGGTGGTTCTTCGGAGGAAACAATTGAATAGTTAAAAAAAAATATTCCACTGATATATTACAGAAAATCATAGTCAATCACAAAATCAAATAAATCACAGTTCAAGACCCTTTGGCAACACTCTCCACTTTCTACGATTCTATTGCCCTTTCAGGGCGTTGATTTCTGGGGCAATCGCCCCCGCCGCGATGCGGCGGGCTGGTATGTATTGCCCTTTCAGGGCGGCGGATTGACCGTCAACCCTCCCTCCCGAAGTTCCCGACGCATACGCCGAAGTTCCCGGCGCATGTTCCGAAGTTTCCGGCGTTAATCACAACATGAACCTAAGCAACTGCGATTTGTACCCGTCAGTATAGGTCATGTTATTCTCCGTATCATGTTATTCTCAGTAAAGCGTCGATCATTTCGTTGGAGGTAGTCATAATTTTGGCGTTGGCACGATACATGGCGGAGGCGAGAATCATGTTCACAATTTCTCCGCCCATATCGGTATTGGAAAGTTCCAGCGCATTACTTTTAATTGTTCCGATTCCGCCTGTTCCGGCAATTCCAATAATAGGTTCGCCGGAATTGGCACTGACCTGATACAAACTTTCACCCGATTTGAACAACCCTTCCTGATTACGGAATGCCGCCAATGGGATTTGTCCGAGAGTTCTTCGGGTGTCCCCGCCAACACTGTCGAAAATCCCCCAAATGGTTCCGTCCTTGTCAATCGTAAAATCATACAATGTTCCGGCTCCGGCTCCATCGTTTGTTGTTTGGCGTAATTCAGGATTTTCCGTCGCCAAAGCCATTAAAGCGTCGAGGTTCATGTCAAACTCAAAATCCAACGGACTGGTTGCGGCGGTTTGGGTACGTTGTACGGAAATCCGTGTGTTTGAAGCGTCAATTAAACGTCCGTTCTGATCAAACCGGATTGTCCCAGTTCCGCCGGCAATCGCCGAACCGTCCTCCGGTTGATTCGACGACGAGTCCGCATACCAACGGTAAATTGTTTCCGTATTGCTTTTCGATTCCAAGACCATTGTTAAACGGACATCAACCGGAGTTCCGAGCGAGTCGAAAACTTGCAAATCGCCGGAAACACTGCTCCCAACCGCATCCTGCTTATTATTCGGGTCTTGCCCCCAACCAAGATCAATTTGACGAATTACTCCGTCGGCAGTCTGAAGAACCATATCATTCGCGTCCAACTCCAACGCATTTTCCAAACCGCTGTTGCCAAGAAAATATAAGGAACCGTCGATTGTGGTTGCGCCTTGTGAGCCGTTGTTGATGGTTTTCCCGATATTCCCCTGATCCGGCGGAATATTATCGGCGGCGTTGCGGATACCAAAAGATTCCTCCAAAAATCGCTGATAATCGTTTACGGTTGTTTCTGCGGTAATCTCCAACGTTTCCCAACGTAATTCTTCACCGCCCTTATTCGGTTTAAGCGTCAAGGTTCCTTCGTCGAACACCCGAATAAATTGACCATTCTCATATTTACCAACGTCAATCAACCGTGTTGCGCCGTTAATCAGAACATTTCCGCGTCCGGCTTCGCTGATTTCAAGGTTATTGAGTAGAGTGAGGTCGGAAGTCCGGTCAATGACGGTTGCGCCGGAATCCATGTTGTTGAGTTCGCCGACTAAACGAATATCAGTGGGGTCAACACCGGAAGTCCGATAAATCCGCCTGCCCGTCCAACCATCAGGATTGGCTGACGGATCAACCGCCGGAATGTTCGACAACAATATTTGCCCGCCTAAATTGAGTTGGATTTCCTCACTAATCTGAACCGGTCGGCTTTCATTGCCCGCGCTGTCGGTATAAGCAAGATAATACGTATAACTTTCTTTCGCACTAAGTCTTTCTTGTTCGAGTTGGCGATAATCGGGTTGTGCGGGATCGGTAATTGATGCGGTGGAGCGGGTGTCGGTAAAACTGTCTGTGTTGGGAGCAAGGTCGGTTACCTGATAAAACGTATGAGATTCCGAAGGGTTGCCGGAATAAACCGCACGGTAAACCCGAAGCGATGAATAACCTTCGGGAACAGCAGGCAAACCGGTTAGCGAAACAACATTCTGACCGGATTGCAAGGTAATCGGGTTTGTCGGAGCGGAGTAATCCGATTCCACGCCGTTAGCATCAACAAATGCAAAACTATAATAATATGTTTCCGCTTCAACCGCTCCGCCTCCGGCTGTTCCCGCCGTGCTGCCGATCATGTCAATATTAGGAACCGGCAAGGTTGTTGCAGTCAACATTGCCCCGTTTGCAGGTAATGATTTTGCGAGATCGGTCATGGGTGCGGTTCGCAGGACAGTTCCCTGCGTTCCGGCATCGCCAACCGCGTCAACCATTCCTTCAATCGTAATATGTTGTGTTGCTTCGGCGACGTGCATTTCACCGATGGGAATCCGCAAATTGGTCAATGAATCCGTTTGGATTCGGAACTTGTCGTCTATCCCATACCCCATAACATACATACCGGTGTTGGTAACCAAATCGAGATTGCCGTTGACTTTTAGAGCACCGTTTCGGGTGTAATATTGTTGCGTATCATTGGGGGCTTGGACAATCAAAAAACCGTTGCCGTTGATAGCGATATCGGAATTGGTCATTCCTTCTTTGAACGTTCCTTGCGAAAAATCTGTGGAGACTCCGGCAATTTCAACTCCCATCCCAATTTGGATCGGATTGGTACCTGCGGAAAAACCTTGTCCCGATGTGCTGCCGTAATGATAGTTATAGGCGAGAAATGAGGCAAAATCAGCGCGTTCCGCTTTGTAACCGATGGTATTGGCGTTAGCAAGATTATCGCCGGAAACATTGATCGTTTTTTCCGACGCTCTCATTCCCATACCGGCAATATGAATCGCTGAGGCTAAATTAAGTCCCATAATAAATAATAGAAAATAATATAATCTGATAATAATTATCTGAACGGAAACAATACGTAGTGTAACGATGTTATGCGGCAACCATTTTTGATTGTCTATTGTCTATTGTCTATTGTATAAAGCCCTTCACCCTATATCGGTTTTGAGCAAGAATAAAAAACTGATTTTTTGGAATGACTCTAAAAAAATACCCAAACACCTCATTTTATCCTTTTTGCAAATATAAATTCACCAACATTGCGTCATGGTTATGCTGCTGACAAAAGGCAATTAGTAATTACCAAAAAGTAATTGATAGACTCATTACACTTGAAAATTCGGTTTTCATTTTTTGTGAAGGACACCATTGGCTTGAAATCCTATGTAGAGACGCAATGCATTGCGTCTCTACAATATGCATTGCGTTTCTACAATATGCATTGCGTTTCTACAATATGCATTGCGTCTCTACAATGCATTGCGTTTCTACAATGCATTGCGTTTCTACAAAACCGAATTTTAAAAGGGAGCGTTTGTTGTTTGGAGGCAACCCTGCTTAAGGTTACCCGCCCCAAAAATAACAAACGCTCCCGTTGACAATCTGCTCGGAATAATTATGATTAGCGGATAAATAAATTTATTTTCGTACTTTAACGATATAAAGAGATTACATTTAATTAATATGACCGAGCCGTTGAGATTTACTGACCAATTCCGCCATCTCATCGGTACGATTCGGCAACTTCGTAACGATGTTGATGCTGCGGCGATTATTATTTTTCCCGAAGTTCCGGTTGATTGGAATCGGGTACGTAAATTATTTGAAGACGATGTGGTGATTGTTGCCTCGATGAAATCTGACGTTTTGGATGCTGCTGCCGAACAGCATTTTCAGATTGTTCATCTTCATTTTGAAAGTGGTGCGTCCATTTATGACCGCATGTCCCATGCCATTTTGGAAGCAGTTGCGGATGATTTGATTCCGCATGGTAGTCGGGTACTCGCCTTGTACAGTGCCATGGATCCGACAAATCTTGATTCTCTAAGTATTATCAATTTAGGCGAACATCTGGAACGTCTTTCCGGTCGTGATTTACGGCAACTCGAAAGCCGTGTACCACTGAAAACATTGAAAACTGTTGTCGATTTGGCAATTGATATTGGTTGGGAAGGGCGTGAAGGAAATCCGATTGGAACTCTCTTTGTTGTCGGCGATACCCGCAAAGTGATGGCAATGAGCCGCCCTGCCGGGTTCGATCCGGTTAAAGGTTACCAACGTAAGGAACGAATCCTGTTCGATCCCAAAGTCCGCGAAGGAATTAAGGAAATTGCCCAATTGGACGGAGCGATTATCGTAACTTCAGACGGAACGGTTGAAGCGGCGGCGCGTTATTTGGAATCTTCCTCAACTTCCACCATTTCATTATCGCTCGGCTTGGGGGCAAGACATTGGGCTGCTGCGGCAATTAGTCGTATGACTTCGGCAATTGCGATTACAATTAGCCAATCGAGTGGAACGGTTCGGATTTTTCAGAACGGTGAAGTTGCTCTTCGAATTGAAGCACGTCAACGGCGACCACTGGTCTGGCGCGATGTAGAAACAGAATAGAATAGTGTGATGTGTGTGATATGTGTGAGGTTTGGGATTTGTGGTTTGTGTCGTCTGCGATTGGTTACGCTTTTTTTTACTGTTTACGAATCACGAATCACAAATTCCTACACTAGGCGGGACGGACGGTCGCTGCTTATTTTGAGTGGAGGAAAGTCCGGGCTCCATCGGACACGATGACGGATAACGTCCGCCGATCGAAAGGTCAGGGAAAGTGCAACAGAAAATAAACCGCCGGTATGCCGGTAAGGGTGAAAGGGGGAGGTAAGAGCTCACCGCGGTTCGGGCAACCGAACCGGCTAGGCAAACCCCATCGGGAGCAAGGTCAAACAGGATCGAGGTTGTCCGAACCGTTACCAGATCCGGGTAGGCTGCTTGAGGAATCGGGTAACCGGTTTCCCAGATAAATGACCGTCATTCCGGTCAATTTCGACCGGAATACAAAACCCGGCTTATAGTCCCGCCTTTTTTAGTTGTAACGATTCAGTCGTTTTAGGGCTTGCTCATAAAAGTACACCAAGACAGACGACTGAATAGTTACGTTTCTGAATCGCCTTCACGGCGAGTTTCGTCCGGTTCGTACAAAAATTAGACTTATAGAAACCGGAAAATCGGCGACCAATCTTCACTGAATAAGAGATAAACACCGCGACCGCACCCGCACAACTCACGCCGTGAATATTCTGATGGGAATCTCTAATAATCCGCAAGTTAACGGCGTGGGCTTGCCCCGCGTTGTTCGACTTAACCCTAAAACACGGGCTAAACCCCGTCGTTAACTTAATTAATGGGTTGAAAATAAAAAATTGAATTATGAGAGTCGGGCAACTCCAAACAAACAAAAACAGGAACTCAATTCGACAATTGAGTTCCCGCGGGAGGGATGCGCAGAGGAGAGTAACTGCACATCAAAGTGAATCATAAACTAAAAGAAAAATATAGAAACAGGGGGAATGGGAGGAAGGGAAGGGATGGGGTACATTTTTTCAAACACCGTTTTCAAACATTCAATTTCAAATGTTTTTCAAATGTTTGTTTTTAAGCATTGGGTAAATCAATCTGTTCATTATCGCGGTTTCAGTTGTCCGATCATTCGATCAACAGCAATGTCCATCTTGTCAGGAGTATCATACGTTCCTGCTGCGATTTCTGCTTTGATTCGATTGACCAGATCATACCGGATACCGGATGAAGATGATTTATTGTTTGCAAGGTCACTCAAACGCATGGCTTCGTCGGAAAATTGAATATCATCTTGTAACGCAGCATATCGTGCGGCGGCGGCAGACGACGATTCTTGAGTCGGAACCGTTCGATGCGGACCTTGAATGTTATGCGGTCCGTGAACATATTGAGTGTTATAAATTTCCATTGTTGATCTCTCCTTGAGTTTATGATCCGAAGTAGGATCGTTTGATTCTTCCATGCAAGGCGTCACATTGCCGCCTTTGTACCGGATTATTACGGCATTACAAAAAATTTGTTCACCGTTTGTTCAAAAATGTCGAATCGTTCAAAAAATCAGAAAAAATAAGGTTGATCATTTTTACTCAGTCACAAAATAATTCCCTTAAATATACCTTGCAAATTTTTTTGACTCAATTCTTTTTTTCGATTTCCTCTGAAATTTTGAATTTTTTTCATCAGAAATCAAGTACCTCCCGAATTTATGTCAAAATCTTTGTAATCGGTATTGTTTGGGAATTATCCTGATTTTTCGCAATCATGCCAAGACGAAAAAGCGGTATTTTACAAAAAATTTTCCGTTTTTTGGGCAATAACTCCGATTTTTATTTGCAGAAATGGAATATGTAAGATAGAATAGGACAAAAGGACAAAATAAATAATTTAGATAAATTGTTAATTTTGAATATTTAATTCCTATTTTCAAACAGTATTTAACGTATTTAAGGGTAAAAAATTATGGATCCTCTTATTTCGAATGCTCTCCAACAGCAACAAGCACAGACCGCGTTAAAAGTTCAGATGTCTGTACTTCAAAAAACTCAGGATGTTCAAAAAAACTTGGGAGAAGCCCTTGTTGGTTTGATTGAAGGAGCCGCGCAGTCGCCCGGCAAAGCAGTCGGTTCAGGGAACAATTTCGACGTTTTTGCCTGATTTTGGTTTTTTTTGAATCTTGTTTTATGCTCTGTCTATTGTCGCGATAGTCCCGACAGTCCCTCATGTCCCTAAAATTTAATGGGACAGACGGGACAATCTGTACGCCGGATTAGACCAATTCTTTTGGAATATGTTTTAAGAGCCGATTTGTTTCTTCTGCCAATTCATCAAGAGTTTTCAGATCGAAGCCGCCGTAACGTGCAGCGTCCAGTGTTTCGAGCACTCCGCGCACTTCACTGACTGTTTGCTCCGAAACTCCAAGTTTCAGTAATTTTAGGCAAGCATCTTTCGTGGTCATTCCCTGTTCCACACTATCGGTCAAATCCGCAACGTAACCAAAAAAGATATTTTGAAGTCCGTTGCCAAATAATACAGTTTGACTGCCGGATTTTTGCCGTGTTGCCAGAACTTCGGTAAGACGTTGTTTTGCCCGTTTGCCCGCACCGCGCCGACGACGGAGTTTCGGATTGGAATGACACGCCTGCCAAACAAAAACTCCAAACACCAAAATAATATAAACCGTAATCAAAGAAACAATCGTTGCAAACCAATGGACAAAGTCAACAGATTGTTGAACCGCTTTCGCCGGATCCGTCATGTTGGCGAACAACCCTTTTTCCGAACGTTCAAGCGTTCCTGAAAAGGTTGGCGGACGATCTCCGAATAGGGGTGCGGAATGAGTTGTCTTCGTTTCCGTAATTTCCACAGTAATCGGGTTACTTTGAAGTGTTACAAACTCTTCTTTTTCAACGTCGAAAAACGCTGCGGAAAGCGATGGCAGAACAAGAGAACCTGCCTGCGACGGTCGAACCGTATAAGTAAATGTACAGGATTTATCATTGACTTCTTCGGTTGGCGGATACACTTTGAAATTTGTTGTAATTTCCGAGTTTTGCGACAAATCAGGCGGATTGACGTGCGCTGTTGAACCTTGTCCGGTTAGGCGAAGCGTCAACGTCATCGGTTCGCCGACTTTGGCTTGACGCGGCTGGAGATCGACTGCCCAGTCGAATGTTCCAAACGCTCCAATGTAAGAGTTTGGTCGGTTGTCCTGCGGAACATCAACCACCTCAACCTGAATTTCCGAAGTCAACGCATAAACCTCATGCAGTGAAGCTCCTTGCGGTGCAGTTGGGTCTTCAGCGGCAAAAACGCCTTTTAACATAACCGAACCAAATGAAAAACGTCCGATTTCTTCAGGAACAAATGTTCGGGAAAAACGAAATTCCCAATAAGTTGTTTCCTTACCGTTTAGATCGTGTCGTTTAATTTTTACCGGTTTAGTGGCAAACTGAAGCAGTGTTCGCCGCATCATTCCGCCAAAAGAAAACGGAGAACGAAAAAAATCGTCGTCAAACTCAATACCGTTGGAAGTATGATCGTTGATCGCAAAACCATTCTGCGGTTTTCGGACATTCAGACCGCGAAGCCAATCGGTAACTTTTTGTTGCGGAATCATTCCTCTGGGAAGTGCGGTGTCATCGTTTGCCCAAGGAATCGTCAACATCGGAGGATTACGCAATACCTGAAGCGGATTGGTCGATTGACCGGAATCAATTTTTGCCGGTAACCCTTTGACTTGAACAACTAAGGTTATTGTTAAGGGCTGGAACGGGTAGAGCCGCGTTTTGTTTGTTTCGATTTTTAGCAAGGCAAGGTCTTGCTCATTCGGCGGTTTGACCGCAATAGAAATTGCGCCGCCGGACGGAATTTCACGCAATGCCTGACCGCCAACCTCCACAGAATCAGGAACAAGTTGACGACCATTGACCAAAATTTTCGGTAACGGAATAATCAGTGAGCCGCTTCTTTTAGGAGTCAGAACATAAGCAAACCGAATACTCGATGTTGTTGTTTCTGTGCGAAAGCCATTGTTAATATGAACCGACCGTTTACTCGACGGTTGTTTGGGAAGCGTCTGAACATTGAAATCGGTGATAGCGGAAACATCCGGTACGACAGAGTCGTCAATCGGTTGCGTATCAATAAGCGTAATCCAATAAAGAATTGATTCACCTTCATAAATTGTTGTCCGGTTAGTGCCGACAATCATCTGCGGCGCAGCCTGAAGCGGAAAAACAAACAGGAAATTAAAAAATATAAAAATGTAATGGAATTTCATCATAAAAAAACTCTTACCTAATTATCTAATAGGAAATCTCGCCTCATTCAGAATTTACCGCAAGTTAACGGCGTGGGCTTACCCAGTGTTGTTAGGCTTAACCCCAAAACACGGAGTAAACCTCGTCGTGAACTATTAACTATTAGGGCATCTCTCATCATTCAGGATTTACCGAACGTTAACGGCGCGGGCTTGCCCCGCGTTGTTCGACTTAACTCTAAAACACGGGGTACTCCCCGACGTTAACGATTAACCATTAGGGCATCTCTCATAATTCAGGATTTACCGAACGTTAACGGCGTGGGCTTGCCCCGCGTTGTTCGACTTAACCCTAAAACACGGGGTACTCCCCGTCGTGAACTATTAACTATTAGGGCATCTCTCATAATTCAGGATTTACCGAACGTTAACGGCGCGGGCTTGCCCCGCGTTGTTCGACTTAACCCTAAAACACGGGGTAAACCCCGACGTTAACTATTAATTTATTAATTAATGGGTTGAAAATAAAAAATTGGTAATATATCAGTGGAATTTTTCGGAGATTGAAGTTTATTTTTTACCACCCCTAACCCCTCCGAAGGAGGGGAATTATTCCCCTCCTTCGGAGGGGTTAGGGGTGGTCATTCGGAGGAAACGACTGAATAGTTAAAAAAAATATTCCACTGATATATTACCTTATTTTTGTATTCCAAAGTTTACCAGCCTTTGAACACTAGGAAAAAATTTTTATGAGGGGGGCTTTCGCTTTTATGAAAAAGTGATAAATTATTCTTCCAGTATATTCGAACAGCAATCTCTTGCAAATCTTAGTAAATAGACGATTGCTGTGTGAGGTCAACTGTTTTCAGACCCTCAGCTCGTCCCAGCGGCGAGCTTTTTTTATGCGCTGGTTTCATCACAGCAATCGCTTGTCGGGTGGTAACTATTCAGTGGATTATTGGTCTAGTTATTGTAGCAGCCGTTTTTATAACGTCTGCCATCGGGGCAACGCCGTAGGCGTTTCCTGTGAATAACCGCCGCCAGTTAGTAGATACTGAACCGGCGGTAACGGACACACAACCACTTCAACCCCTTTAGGGGTTGTCCAAAAGCGGCATTTGATCGATATTTTTTAGTACAACCCCTAAAGGGGTTGAGTTTAGGGGCGGTACTTTGCCGCCGGTTGAAACCGGCGGTTATTCACATAAAACGCCTACGGCGTTAAATCAAACCAATGTGTAACATGAGCTGATAATACACTCTACTGAATAGATACAAAATAGACAGTTACGTTTACACGTTGTCCGGTATTTCGTAACCTTTTCGGTAGGTTCCTTTGGCAAGGACGTTTGCTTGGTCGTTGTTGGCGAATGTTTCCGTTTTTCCGTCGAACAACAACTGCTTATTCCCAACACGGCAGGCAATATTGCCCATGTTGATTAAAGTCGAACTGTAATGGCATTGTTCAATGTCGCCGTTGGTTTTGCCGCGTGTACGGATACATTCGATGAAGTTTTTTTGGTGATCGTTGTCGGGAAAAACAGCACCGTCTTCCGCAACGATTTTGTCGTCCTTGCCCAACACTTGCCAACCTCCGCCGTGCCGACCAAGATACATCAAACCTTCCGTACCGTAAATTTCCACTCTTGCGGAATAGTTACGCCAGTTGGGAAACTTGCTTGCGTTGTTACGAGTCGATTGCGGGGCTTTGTACATGTACTTGAACGCCGGTCCGCCGTCGGCAGTCAACGTGAAAGTCCCGTAATCAAAAACGATGGATTGAAATTCCGGCGTTTCGCTTGTTCCGCCGTAAACATGGTTGCCGCCCCAAGCGTAAACGGATTGCGGGTGCGGCGGATCGCCAAGAACCATCCGCGTTAAATCAATCGTATGCGACGCTTCGTCGTCCAACAAACCGCCGCTGTAATCCCAATAATGTTGCCAACCGCCGCGTCCGCGTTCGCTGACAATAGAAGGACTAAACGGACGATACGGTGCGGGACCGAGCCATTTGTCCCAATCAAGCCATGCGGGAACAGGACGTTCCGGTGCTTCCGTAAACTTGCCGCCGCCAAGCATAAAGTAGGTTTTGACCGTAACAATCTTGCCAAGTTTGCCGCTCTTGATGTATTCCCGCGCGGAGAAACCTTGCGACGCACTGCGGTTTTGAAGTCCGGCTTGAACAACACGTTTGTATTTGGATGCCGCCTCGACCAACTTGCGGCTTTCCCAAATATTCACCGAAAGATTTTTCTCGACATAAACGTCTTTACCGGCTTGACACGCCCGAATCGACGCGGGCATGTGCCAATGTTCCGGTGTCGCAACCCAAACGGCAGTAACGTCTTTGTCGTCAAAAATCGTTTGCATCTCTTCGGTTGACGTAGGGCGTTTACCAAATTCGCGATCAATCGTGTTGACCGCGTCGGACAACTTTGTCCGGTTGACGTCGCAAACTGTTTTAATCTCAACATTCTCGTTGATCTTACAACAGTTGACAATCGTCTGCATTCCGCGACCGCCGCAACCAATCAACGCCAACACAATTTTGTCATTCGCGCCGACAACTGAATCGCCCAAAATCATTGGACTCGCCAAGCTCATTCCGGCAATTCCGGCTGCGCTTGTGGTTAAAAAACTACGTCGTTTCATAATTTACCCTTTCTTTAATTTGAAGGAGTTGGTAAGTTAATGTTAAATTTTTTCCTAGCGTTCACAGGGTGGTGTGTTAAAATGGATAAAATTTTAATAGCGATCTGGAATTTCAAACGACGGGCGCAATGCTCCCGTATCTGTTTTTCTACAACATTGCATCTTCTGCTGAACTGACAATGTCAAGCATTTGTAGATTTTGCCTTCAAAAATTTACCTAAATTAACACCACCCTGTGAACGCTAGGAATTTTTTTTGCTTAGAGTTATAAAGGATTATAGTTATGAGATTAGGGGTTTTCGGCAGCCGTACCATTTGCGATGTTCGCGCGGCACTTATTATCGCGGAAACAATTCAGTCCCTCAATAACGTTACACACATTGTCACCACCCAAGAGCCTCGCGGCGTTTGCGAAGTGACGCAACATTTTGCGATAGAAAAGGTTGACGTTACGGAATGGGGGGAGCTCAATTCCGAAACCGGTCAACCGGAACCGACTTTTGTTTTTGTGCGTGAATTATCGGCAAAAGAAAAAGACGAT
>JAIROD010000124.1 GCA_031257725.1 Planctomycetaceae bacterium
CAAACAAAACCGCAACACTGGAATGGACGAATCTCGGCAATGATTACACCTACTATGTTTTCCGTAACGGCGCACTTGTTTCCCAATCACAAACCACTGCCGAATACAATGACCGTAACGTGCCAACCACAACGCGTTATCTGATTTACGCTTACAACAACATAACCGGTGAATGGATAAAATCATTACCTACGGTGTTGTCAAGCGCACCGGTTCAAGCGGAAATCGTGAGCCATGAAGTTACCACGCAAGGAGGAATCAAATTAAACTGGAATATTCCGGGTTCAAGTCAATTTATCATATTCCGCAACGGTATTCCTGTTTCCGGCAATGTAAGCGGTCAAACGTGGACGGACGCAACACCGTTAGCCGTTTCCGGCGGTAATCAATACACGTTGTACGTTAATTACTTGGATTCGCAGGGCTATTCGTATTGGACATGGTCGGCTCCGTATGTTGTACAAAAACCAACCACCACCACAACATCATCATCCGCCGCACAAACAACCACAAACGCCGCACTTGATGCGTTTTGGGCTGGTTATAGTTTTGACTTTGTTGACGATGACGTGTTAAACGCCATCACGTAACAGGATTTCTTAACACGAACCACACGAAATACACGAAAAAGATTTTTTATGTATAATTTTTGTGATTTTTTTCGTGTGTTTTGTGTATTTCGTGTTGAAATATTTTTTCTTAACACGAAATACACGGAAAGGATTTTTTGGGTAATTTGCGTGTGGTCTTACCGGCGTGGTTTACCCCGTGTTGGTACCATCGCGGGGTGAACCACGCCGGTAGTAAAGGCGAATAATCACATGTTGCGAAAATAAATATTCCATTTCGTTAGGGACAAAATATTGGTAGTAGGAACCAATGTCTGTCAAAAAAAAAATTTTTTGAATCCCTTCTTGTGGTCTGTCAAAAATGCATTATAATCCGAATTCGTTGTTTTTAACTTCCAATTGACATGATTTTATGGTTGAAAAACGGCAATGAATTATTGGGCGTTTTAGCCCATAAAACAAAGTACCTAAAAATAATAAAACCTTGAAAAACAAGGGTATTTTGATTGAGTATTTTTAGGAAAGGGCAGGTTAAAACTTTCGTGCGTATCTATTCACTCGATTGGAGATTTTACATTTTGCGGTTGATTTTGAGTAAAATAGGAAACGCAGGCAATATAAAATGCGTATTTTAGAAAAAATACACCTATTTTTTATTTTACCTATGTTCTCACTTTTTCATGATGCTGCAATCGAGTGAATAGATACAAACTTTCGTGTTTACTTTTTTTCGTCTGAATGACGATTTTGAATGATTATTTTGATTGAGATGATTTTTAATTCATTACAACAATTACAATAATTAAAATTGTACACATCAAATGAATCATCGTTCAGACAACATACAATCTTATTTTTATTAAGGATTAAAGCATTATGAAAGAAGGTTTTTTTTCATCCAAAGCGTGGTTGAATATTGGTTTATTTTTTGCTCTTGTTGCGAGCGGGGTTTGGTGGTCGCAGTCGTCGATTAAAAGTTCGCGTCCAGACGATTCCCAAGAAGCCCTAACCAATGCCCACCTCACACCGGGAAAAGCAAACGCCCGTTCCTGGCAGGATCCGTTCGAACTGCTCGAGACTCTTTCCCAAAAAGATTATAAAGATTATAAGAAACTTGAACAAACGTTTTTTAACGATCTCAATAAAAATAACAACACTCTAAAATGTAACAAAATTAATGCTTCCAAAGAGCAACCACCTCTACTTCTTATGGGAGTCATGGTTCCCGGCGGTCCCTTCGGCGACCGTGCAGAACGTCGGCAACGGCTTCGTGTTGCGGTGGCATCGGCACTCGCCGCCGGAGGTTACGCACCGGAAAACGGCGAAAAATTAGGTTTTTTCCCCTTCAATGTCAGTGGATCTTCCGATACAGAAAAATATTCCAAACCAAAGGATCATTCCTACCTCTATCTCCCCTACGAATTTTTCTACACCATCAATTCCCCCGAACGTCGCAATTCCGCTCCGAAATCCGTTTTTAAGCGTATTCTTGTTGTTTGGATACCGGATGATAATTTTGTTGAAGCCCCCAACCCAACACCAATTAAAAATCTTAAAAAACTCAGAGACGATCTGTTGCGAAATTGTCCCGATTACACAAGAAATCCTCTGCTTTCCATTTTGTTTTCATTTTGTAACTCTGAAAAATTAGCGATTGATTTGAGTTTTGAAACAAAAAATAATCAGCCCGCCAATAAAACAAGTCAATGGGATAATGTTCCGTTTTATGTTTTCGGTCCTTGGAGTTCAACAACTCTCAAAGCAATCTATCATGAAATTACAACAGGAAATGATTCAAACGGCGGTTCTGCTGTTCAGGATATACAAGATGCAAAAATGACATTTTTCAATGTTTTCGCAACAGCACCGCTCCATTTTATTATGAAAAACGATGAGGATATAAACAAAATAAAAGATCATAAAAAATTATTTCAACATACCTCCGATCTCTTTTCACGGTTGTTTGGAGAAGTTCACCAACCTGCCCGATTCAAGAGCAATTGGCTTTACCTGACAAGCTCTGATTCACTCGTTGCGGAAGCGGTCGCAGAGGAATTACAACGACGCGGTATCAGATTTGATAACGATAATATCGCAATGATTGCGGAAAATGATACTTTATTCGGCAGAGCTCTTCCAAAAACATTTCGCAATGTTTTTGAAACGATAAACAATAAAACTCCCAATAAAAAAACCTCCGGTAAAGAATACGAAGAGTACAAGAATTTTTTTCGTTTTACTTATCTGCGCGGACTTGACGGAACAATCCAATCAAAACAAAATAATAAAGATCTCCCAAATTCCACCCCCGAACGTAACAATGCATCACTTGAATTATCGCTACAAAAACGACTGGCCTCGGCCAAAAGACATTTTCCCGAAGGAAATAATCAATACGATTATTTACTCCGTTTGCGTGACGAAATGCGTCAAACGGAAAATTTAACCGGAAAAAAGATTAAGGCTATTGGTATTCTTGGAAGTGATGTTTACGACAAATTGCTTCTCATGCAGGTATTACGTCCCGCATTCCCCAACGCCATTTTTTTCACTACTGATTTAGATGCAATACTCTGGCAGTCACCTGATTTGCCCTGGACCAAAAATCTCCTGGTCGGCTCCAGTCACGGACTCAAACTACGCCATGATTATCAACATAACTCAAATATAGATGAAAATTATCAACTTGGAATTTTACCTTTTCGCTTTTCTTATCAGACCGCATTATTTCAAGGGATTCTCGGCACAACAACAATACCGGATCACATTCAATGCAACCGCCTTGTAAACGATCCGTTACTGTTACCGTCTTCTCCGCGTTTGTTTGAAATTGGTTGGCATGGACCGGTTGATTTAAGTCCCCAAAATAGTCCGCTTCATCCCGATAGAATAACAACGTCCGCACGTTTTGGAATCATTAAATCAATAAGCGTTCTAACAATCATTATCCTCTTCCTTTTTGCACTCAACTGGTTCAAAAAACCTCTATTACCGTTGCTTCGATTAATGGTATCTGACGCCGATAATAAACCTGTCAAAAGTTTTCTTTATCTATTCGGACTTGTTGTTGTTGCGATTATTATTTGCGCAATCATCAATCATTTTATTTTATTGTACTGCCACTATAATGAGACTGGCGAACCTTATTTTTGGTATTCAGGAGTAAGCGCATGGCCCGCAATCATTTTATGGGGGATAGTAATCATCCTTTCAATCATACTTATTGGGTGTGCCATCCGCAACCACCGCCAAACCATTAATAATGTACAAAATCTTTATCTGCCCGAACCAACTGACAACGCAAGACTGGCTTTACAACAAACTTTCTCCCTTTTTGATTTCTGGAATTGGTTAAAAGAAAGTTGGAAAAAAACATTAAAAGAACCATCAGCCAATCAAACCGACTCTGCTACCGATCCGTTTAATTCACCGGACAGTTCATCTAATCCGCCGGACAATTCGTCTAATTCATCGGACGATTCGTTCAATTTACAGAACAAATGGTACAAATGGAGATCAGAAAAAAAATTTCGTGCTGTTTGGGATTCGGTTTTATTTATTTTCATTTTTATTGTTGTGTGTTGGCTGTTGACTGATGGCGGCAAAAGTAATCTACACGCCCCGTATCGCGATCAGTTTTCCTTTTGCATCGGCGAAATAACAAGGTTTGTCTCTTATTTTTCTTTCTTAGCTCTCCTTTTGGGAACAACATTATTGTCGAAATGTTGTATTAGTTTTATCAAAGACATTAATGACCATCTCAATGATAACGAATTCCGGTGGCTACCAGATTGTGTTACACGATTTGAACAAAAATGGAATGTTAATATTAGTGAAATTTCTGATTTAATTGGAGTTTATTTTGTTGCAAGATTTACTGCCAAGACCTGTAATTTGGTACTTTATCCGATTGTTCCGTTGGTGTTGCTGGTGATAGCGCAGTCGTCGATTTTTGAGAATTTCGGTTACAATGGTTATTATTATTTACTGTTTGCGGTTATTTCGGTAATGATTTTTGCACCGGCGTATCAATTGCGGCGTGAGGCGGCAAAAATTAAACAAAAACTCATCGAACGGCAACGGGCAAAACTGAACTACCAAAGTAATCTCAACCAAGATGACGATCAGCGAAAAAGAATCGAAAAAGCGATTAACGAAACAGAAAACATCCGAGAAGGAGCATTTCAATCGTTATTGGAACATCCGTTTGTTCAGGCGATTTTATTCCTTCTTGGCGGGATTAGTTTGCCGACTTTGTTAGGTTTGGCGAGTCAATCGTTATAATATGTTACTTTTTAACGCAAACCACACGAAATGATACGAAACATACGAAAAGGATTTTGTGTGTTTCGTGTGAGCGTTTGTTGTTTAGGGGTAACTATTAGGTTATCACGTGTCTATGGCGGCAGTCTCCAGTGCCGCAACCGGAAGGTTGTGAAAAAAACATTTGGGGCAACCCTTGCGGTGCAACAAACGCCCGTCTGTGTAATCTTTGGATAAAATAAAAATAGACCGTTACTCACAGAGTCCCAAAGAATCGTCCACAAATTTTCACAGATGTTCG
>JAIROD010000129.1 GCA_031257725.1 Planctomycetaceae bacterium
CTCATCATTCAGAATTTACCGAACGTTAACGTGTGGGCTTGCCCCGCGTTGTTCGACTCAACCCCCAAACACGGGGTAAACCCCGTCGTTAACGATTAACTGGGAATCTCTAATCATTCAGAAATTAACGAACGTTAACGGCGTGGGCTTGCCCCGCGATGTTCGACTCAACCCCCAAACACGTGGTAAACCCCGGCTTTAAGGTTTTAATGGGTGTCTGTATTAATTCAGTTTTTATCGACCTTTAACGGCGTGGGCTTGCCCCGCGTTGTTCGACTCAACCCCCAAACACGGGGTACCCCCCGTCGTTAACGATTAACTGGGAATCTCTCAT
Organism: Planctomycetaceae bacterium; assembly: GCA_031257725.1. Lineage (GTDB taxonomy): Bacteria > Planctomycetota > Planctomycetia > Pirellulales > Thermoguttaceae > WRKP01. Next base: position 335 of record JAIROD010000129.1, read on the forward strand.
CATTCAGAATTTATCGAACGTTAACGGCGTGGGCTTGCCCCGCGTTGTTCAACTCAACCTAAAAACACGGGGTAAACCCCGTCGTTAACTATTAATTAATGGGTTGAAAATAAAAATTGAATTATTAGAGGTGCCCCATTCTCAATCAATTAAACGTTGTGATAAAGTTAAATTTTTTAAAAAATCCTTTCCGGTAAACTTTAACGGTCAACCCAATAGGTAAAGCTGCGTTTCTTATGACGGGACGGTCAAAATTTCTTTTTTTTTGCCCCATTCATTTCGATGAGATGATAAATCATAATAGGTTTCCGTACCAACGCCAATATCATTTATCATAGCAAAAAATGAGAAAAATAATCACGTTTACTGTTATTACCGTTTTGATTTTTTTGTTTGCGTCAATTAACATTGGTAATGCAAACGAAATTGGCGGTACGCTTTTGAAACCGTTACCATGCGACAATGTTTTCACGAAAAAATCGAAATCAAAAATTGATTTCTACGGTTGGATTTTAACCGGTATTACCGTCAATAATCACGGAACCCGAAACGATTACGGTAACGGCGGTCATAATTACGGTTACAATCGTCGTGACGGACGTGACGGTATCACTGACCAATCCGGCAATTCTTATATTCTCATGCTTGAACAACCGTCCGATTGGAAACTGAATCAACTTTGGGTTGGCGCGAAAAAAGACCTTGACTCAAAATTTGATTGGGGATTCCGTGCTGATTTCAGTTACGGAACGGATGTTCGTTATGCCCGAAACTGGGGTGATCAATCATTTGATTATCAATGGGGGAGCGGCGATTACTTTGCGTCTTTTGTACAACTTTACGGAACAATTGGGACAAAAGACCTTTATTTGAAAGTTGGTAAATTTGCGGGCGGATTTGCTTACGAAGGTTTACCGGCAACCAAAGAATTTTTCTATTCTCACGCAAATATTTGTTACGGTCGTCCGTTAACCGCTTCCGGTGTTATTCTTGAATGGAATGTTTCAAAAAAATGGACATTATCCGGCGGGTGGACTGCCGGTGTTTTCAGCGGTTTGGAAAATCCTAACAACGATAATGCTTTTCTTGGAAAGGCAACTTATCATTTTAACAAAAATGCTTCGTTGACCTTCAAGGTTTTTCACAACGATAAAGGTTATCGTTCTGATGCCAACCGTGCCGCTACGGATACTTACTCCACATTAATTTTCACCTACAAAATCAATGATCGTTGGTTTTATATGATTGAGGGGGCTTACACCGATGGAAAAGTTTACGGTGCAACAAAAATAGGAAGCGATGCGTGGGGAATTAACCAACATTTGATTTATACGGTCAACGAAAAATTATCAGTCGGACTTCGCGGTGAATTTCATCATTCGCGTGCTTCCATGTTTGACTTAACACCTCTCACCGGCGGAAAAGGCGGTGATTTGTACGAAATTACACTGGCGGCAAATTACAAATTAAATCCCAAAACAACATTCCGACCGGAAATTCGTTTTGACCAAGCCGATTACAATAACGGTTATTTACCATTCGGCGGACGGCAAAATAAAAGCAGCCAAATTTCCGGCGGATGCTCTTTTGTTTTGAGTTTTTAAAATTTTCGTATAATCGCAGGTTGCGAAAATAAATATTCCGTCCCGTAGGGATGAAATATTGGTAGAAAAAATGGTCAATCAAAAACACGCGTCCCGTAGGGACGAAATGTTGGTAGAAAAAACACCAAATATAAATTTCACCAATATTGCGTCCCTACGGGACGCGAATAATTTTTGTTATGCCGTTTGCTACCAAGATGCCGTCCCTAACGGGACGGAATTTGTACTAAGGTTATGTTGCGGGAATCATCGCGGGGCAAACGCGGGGTGAACCCCGCCGTTACCCATCTGTGATAATCTGCGTCAATCTGTGGATGATTCCTTTTGTTTTTATTTTATCCACAGATTGACGCAGATTATCGCAGATGGGTGCGTTTGTTGGTTAGATCGTTAACGGCGGGATTTACCCCGCGATGATTACCGGCGGACTTTGCCCTATTTTGGTACATTGCGGGATACCCCCCCCTGCCGTTAACAATCGTGGCGGCAACCCTGCTGCTTGAGATCACCCGCTCTCCTTAACCTTTTAATCAAATAATCAAAAATACCTATTGCATGTCAGACGCAGTTCACCGTCGAATTGTTTTTGGTTACTGAGGGGAACCGAATAGCCAACGCCGATATTTGTTTTAGAATTTAAGATGAATCGTGAACCGATGGTGGTGTTGAGTACGGAATAATTTCCGGTATCTTTACCGATATTGAACCGGTAATTTCCGTAATCATATTGTACGCCGTGAGCCCGGTCTAATGATTGAGTCCAGTGTAATTCTCCAATCAAATTGATTCCGCGTTTGGTTCTGTTTTTTGAATCATGTTGCCGATAGAGCCAGTATCCCAGAGCCAATGACGTGTACGCAAAAGAGCGTTCATAAGTTTTACCAAGAGCAATCATTTTGTTACCAGCAGAGGCGAGGTCGGCGGCATAGGTGGAATCGCCGCGAGTGGAACCGTCGATTTGAAAATACATTTGAAAAAAAGTTTGCTCGCCGGGCAGATACAATAAACCAAGATACGGCATTAAATGATATGTTTCATTTTTTCGCCGGATAAATTCCCGACCGGATTCGCGGTCATACAAATGAGAATCATCCGCAAAAGGAACAGAAATTCCCAACCCCGCCGTCAACGCCAAACGTTCCCGTTGGAAGAGCAAAAACTTTAACGACACCGTCAAATCGCCGATTTTCAGTACATTAAGAGAATTAACGTTATCGGTGTACATTTTGTTATCAATCGTTGTTGCCATTGGGAGTCGTGCTTCAAGCGAAAAGCGTTTTCCGAAAAACGTTTTTTCTATTCCGGGCGTAAAACGGTTGACCGCCATATTGCGGTAGGGCAACGGGACGTTGTGAAAATAACTGTAATCAAAAATCCACCGATCCGTCGGCAACGGCGACATATTTTCCGAAATTTTTTGGCGTCCAAGTCCGTAAACCGCACCGCTGGTCGGCGTTGGAATATCATATTGAGCATAGTAATTGTACAAAATTTGTCCGGATTGAAAATTTGATGCGTTAAAATCGGCGTAAGACTGATCGCTGTTTAATTTCAGTAACGTTTGATCGAGTGTATTGTTGTTCTTTAAAAACTCAATCAATCCTGTTGAAACACGGGTATCTGAACGAGCGGCAGACGTGTCAAGAACAAGTTGTCCGATATGAGCGATAACGCCGCTTGTTACGGAGGGGAGATCGCCGGAGTCAAAATAGATTCTTCCGCTTGTTGAAGCGGCATCTTTTGTAATTTCAATTTGCGGACTTCCGGTATAGGACGGAATGAAAATTTTTGCAACTCCGCCGGACAAAGAACCGTTATTGAGTGCGATTGTAACATTTTCGTTAACGGTGATGGCGGTATTGGTTGCGTTGGCATTACCGAGAGCGTCGCCGAAGGTTTCGAGTCCGCTCAAGTTCATTGTGAGGAGTCCTTGACGTTCCGTAACGGTTCGTCTGGTGTTACGTCCGGTATTTCTGGCACGTCGAAATTCTTCACTCAGATCACGGTTGGTATCTGTTACCGCAGGCGTGGGCGGTACGGGAGCGGTAACCGCCGGCGGTGTGGTTCGAGTTGTTGTTGGCGGTGCCGGCGGCGTGCTTGTTTGTACCGTTGTTTGTTGCGCAAAGACAATTTGTCCGAACAACATGATTACCGGTATCAGGATGGGATATAAAAAATTCCGTTTCATTGTTGTGTTAAGGGTATCCCTTTGAAAGAGTGTTTTTTTCGCTTTCAAAAAAAGTAACGTCTCGTTGCCGTAAACTGTTTTCGGCGGCGGGGACGTTGCCGCTGCTGATTGGTCGAAATAGATTAAAACCGAATTTTAAAGTATGATGAAGTGCATGCTGCAAATTGAAAATAAAAAATTTATATTACAAAAATCGTTAATCATCCCCGACATCTAAAAAAATCTTACGAATCCTAATTCGGCGGTATGTGATTTTGATCGATTTCCGCGATCAAAGTCGTAGTTACCGAATAGTTGTAAATTTCCTTTTTGGTCAATTTGGTAATGACCTCCGACACCGATATTGAGCAGGTCACGGTTCCACTTAACGCCATACAAAATCATTTCACTTGCCGTAGAACCGGTAATGGTTCCATGAACGGCGTTATTGTTACTGTTATTCATTCTCCGTCCGTATTGAAGCCGAGTATGGAGACCGGCGTATTGGGAGTATTGCCAATGCGAGTTCAAGCCGAAACGTAAAATAAATTGATCGGTACTGCCCGATGCAAAATGATGCATTAAGCCGGTAGTTCCTGTTTCGGTAAAATTATTTGTTGCCGCTCTTTGATATTCGGCGGCGAAAGTGGGCAGGAGTGTGAATTGGTTGGCGAGATTAAGGGAGCGGACAAGTTCCAACGTGGCGGCGAAGGAATTACCGTTGTAATCGGATTGAACGAAATTATTGAGCAGGTAGCGATCTCCCTGATAGTTTTGATTTCCGTAACTAACAAAGGAATTAAATTGCCATTGACGGTTTAGTTGTGATTGGGCGTACAAACCGAAGGTGTAATCATCGGCTTCGATTTTGTTACTGAGTTGATGGAGTCGGGCATTGCCGTAACCGAAAACTCCGCCGACGGACAGTTCCGGCGAAAGACAATGGGCGGCGCCGATCATCATTCCGGTTCTTGAAACGTTAAAACGGTCGGCATTTCCGTCGCCGTTTTGTTCGGTTTCGCTATGTTGCGAGGTGAACCAGAAGTTGCATGTGGACGGTTGACGGCGTGCGCAGGAACCGAGTATGGTTGTTGCGGATGAACGGCGGCGGGAGTTGAAATTGTTACGTTGTCTGTATCCGTGTGATGCGACCAGCCGGTAAGGGTTGTAAAGGGCGAGTTGACGCGCTTCGGCATAGATTGCCGCACCGGACAAATTTTCAAAAATTGTTTTCAAGCCGGCATCGTCGAGTTGCATTAAATCTGTTTCAAACTCTTCCAGTTGCCAATTATTAAACGTTTCACCGAAATAAGTTGCCAGTGCGGTTTCATTTTTAGTGAAATTTTTTGTTTCGGCGTATAGGGCGAGCGGGATTGCGGAGTATTGAAGCGTCATAGAACCGCTTGTTCCGGCTGCGTCATTGACAACGATTGCTTTACGTTCCAATAAACCGCGCGTGTAATTGAACATTTCAGCGAGTTGACCGGCGTTGAGTGTTGATTCTGTTGCGGTAATCATTTCATTAAATTTGACGGAATAATTAACTCTGGGCGATGGTTCTTTACCGGTGATTAAAACCGTTCCATTTAACGCAACGTTTTTAGCGAGAATCAGATTATCGCCGGGTTCCAAAAACAGGGTTGCTGTTTCCGCGAGGGTGAAATTTTCTCCGGCGTGAAATGCTTTTTTGTTGAGTAACGTTGTTTGTGAACCGTTGAGCAATTCAATTTTTCCGTCAACAAACACGTGATTTTCAAAGGTAACATTTCCGGCGGCGATAATCAGATTTCCTTCACAACCGGCTGTTTTAACAGCAAACAAATCACCGCCGGTAAACTTATAATCGCCGTTAATCAAAACGCCGGATGTGGTACGTCCGCCGAAAGAACCGTCTGCGGAACCAAGTGTAACGGTTTGAGTTGCGGCGGTTTCGCCAAAGATGAGATAATCCAGATGGGTAAAGACCGTTGGTTTATTTTCTGCATCAATAAAGTTGTTCTCATTGATACTGAGATAATCGTTTTCGTTACCGTTCCAGACGAGTGTTTTCGGACCGCCTGCTATGGAGGTTGTAACTTGAAGTTCATTTCCGTTTTGTTGTAATGCTAAATTCATTCGGCTGCCGGAGGAAATTTCTTCGTTTCCAACACGAACATCGAATTTTGTTGTATCAATATTTGTACTTTCCAAAACGGCATAAGTTCCGTTTGCCCATGAATTGACATTGACAATATTATTTTCTGTTCCGTAATTCAGAGTTCCTGAAACGACAACTTTATCACTTTGATTGCTGCCGATCAATTCAACATTGATTTGTGCGCCGTCAAATGAAACATCAGTTCCGTTAAGGGTAAGAGTTCCTGTTTGATTTTCTCTTTTGATGACGGTGGTGGTTGATTTGTAATTTTCGGAGTCCGGCGTTAAACTGCCGTTGATTTGGAAATCGCTTGAAACAATTTCACCGTTTCCTGCGATTGACCCGTCTTGACTAACCTCAACAAAACTTCCGCCAACATCGAATGTATCCCGAACACGCCATTGACCTTTGGCAACCTCAACCTGATTATCGTTACTATTTGCGGACGGTTTATCATTGAGTTTACTTTCGCCGGTTTGCAAAAAACTATCAGTTTCGATTGTTAATTTATTCCCGCTTGAATTTTCGGCGGCGTTGATGGAACCGATGACAGCACCTGTCGTTGTTTCATTTTCTCCGACGACGGCGATGGTATTTTCTTCACCTGCCAACACAATATCGCTGCTTCTTTCGGAGCCTGTTTTTGTATCGGTATCGATATTATCTGTAATTTCGATACCGCCTTCCGAACTATCGAGGACAACCGTACTGCTTTGGGCATAGATACCGCCGCCTTCGCCGGATGTTTTATTTTCGGAGATAACGGTATTTCCGCTGATACTCAAACTTGAACCGTTTTCCAAACTGAACGCGGCACCGTTAATATCGTCCGCAACAACACCGGAAAATTTTACGGCGTTTTCGTCATTGCCGGCGATATTGAGTACGGCATTTTCCGCAACGACAAACCGCGTTTCCGTTTCGATATTGCCGTTTATTTCCAGTGTTACCGTTCCGGCTACGGTTGTTTGACCGGCTGATTTTGTTTCATCAGTTCTATCTTGCTCGAATGTTCCTAACGCTTTGCTGTTTGAAATTGTTACAGTGCTGTCCTGAAAATAATTTCCATTGGCTGCGTCAACAGCAAGATCAAGATCGACGTGGGAATTACCGATAACCGCAAGTTTACCATTGAAACGTTGGTCGGACATTTCGGGATTTTCGGTGATGACAATGGATGCGTCGCTATCTTTTGTTTGCCCGTGAAAATGGTAGTCGCTGTTGGTCGAGACGATTAGACCGGCGAGTTCCACATTGTCATTAACCGTAACATCTTCTAAACCGTTGCCTGAATAATGGACGATAACATCGTTTGGAAAATTATCAGCATCTAAATTCCCGCCGCGATCGGTTTCTTCATCCCAAACGTAAAAATTATCCGGCTTCTGATCTTTGAAGGTTTGCAAATTTAAGACGGAATTGTTACTGATATAACTCAAAACATAATCGTTTGGCGAGAGCGTTTGTCCCTGCAATTCGACTGAAAACCGGTCATCCGGCGTAGCACCGGCAATCGATGCGGCAGAGAAAATACTGAAATTTCCTGCGTCCCATGAATCGACGGAAATAATATTTTTATTCGTACCAAAAGTAACCGTTCCGGTAATATTTATTGTATCGTAAACAGACGCTGTTGACAGATCAACTTGAAGTGTTGCGCCGTCAAACTGAACATGACCGTCTAAGATGAGTGTTCCGTATTTTTTAGCGTTGTCAACGGCAGTCCGCGCGGTTTCAAAAGAATGGTCTGTTGTATTGAAATTTGGAATTTCGAAACGGTCGTTGTCGGGTGAAATTTTTCCGTTAATTTTGAAACCGTTATTTCCGGCGATTATTCGTCCTTGTCCGGCAAGCGTTGCGTTTGATGCGACATTAAATATTCCTGCGCCGCTTGCGTCAAAAGTTGCGCCGCCGGCAACACGGAAAGTTCCGCCCTGAACATCGACTGTATTTGTAACATTTGAACCGGTTGTATTCAGCCGGTTATTGCCGACAAATTGAACAACACCGGTTCCGTTTTTCGTGAAATTGTTACCGCCTACCGTTCCGCTT
>JAIROD010000197.1 GCA_031257725.1 Planctomycetaceae bacterium
GATTTTACCAACATATCGTCCCTAACGGGACGAACATTTTTAATCGTAATCGCTTTCTACCAATATGTTGTCCCTATCGGGACAGAAAAACGAACATTCACCGCGACTGAATAGTTACAGAAAAGTTTCAGAGTATAATGAAAACAACGTCAAAAACAATTTCAAATTACCGCTGATTCTTTCCACTGAAATACACCGTTTTTACAAAGTCCACCAAGTTTTTACAAAATCCACCAACACAAAAAAACACTTTATGCCCCTCATTCCTCCTCATGGCGATTTGACGGAACCGGTCAACCGGATAGTTGCACCGCAAGATATTGAATCATTTAAGAGTAAAACGGCAACATTATTAAAAGTAAAAGTTCCGGTTAGTGACGCTGATTTGTCAACGGTGTACCGTTTGGGCGACGGCGGACTTTCACCGCTCACCGGTTTCATGGACGAAATAACCTTTAACCGCGTTCTTGATGAATCAGTCATTGAATTTAACGGCAAAAAATATGCTTGGACGATTCCCCTTGCACTGCCGGTAAACGAAGAATTAACTAAAAAAATTGAATCGGGACAAGATGTTGCAATTGTCAATTCATCCGGTGAAATTGTTGCCGCTTTAACGGTTTCCGATATTTTTCGGTGGGATAAAGAAAAATATCTGAAAAGTGTTTATCTGACCGACCGAACAGATCATCCCGGTGCTGATATGGTTCTGAAACAATATCCCAATCCCACATTTTTGCTCGGCGGTTCCATTCGGGTGTTGCCGCAACCCCAAAATCCGGCGTTCGGAAAATATGTCCTGTCGCCAAGCGAAGTACGGAAATTACTCGACAACAAAGGTTGGCAACGTGTTGTGGCATTCCAAACGCGGAATCCCTTACACCGCGCCCATGAATATGCGTTAGTTTACGGTCTTGAAGAATTACTACGGCAAGGGGTCAACGCCGGCGCCTGCCTGAATCCGTTGGTCGGCGAAACAAAAGGTGATGACGTCAATGCAGCAGTTCGGATGAAAACTTATGAAACGCTCATCAATAACCGCTCTCTCGGTGAAGGCGACAGCGATACTACACTTTGGAAAAAAATCGGCGGAGCAGTTCCTGATCGAGTAATCTTGCTCGGTTTGGATATTAAAATGTTTTACGGCGGTCCCAAAGAAGCCGTGATGCACGCAATTTATCGGCAGAATTTTGGTTTTACCGATCTGATTATCGGACGGAAACACGCCGATGCTCCCTATCACGACGGCAGTGCAATCTGGGGCGATTTTGATGCACAGGAAATTTTCAACAACTTAAACGGCGATTTGAAAATTAAACCGTTGAACGTTGGTTTTGCGGCGTATTATGAATCGGTTGGACGCGTTGATCTTATGGAAAAACACAAGGATGAAAAACCAATTTTCATCTCCGGTAAAGATGTTCGTAAAACTCTTCTCGAAGGAAAAGAAGTTGATCCGCGAATTATGCGCCAAAGTACGTCAAAAATACTCGCCGAAGCAATGACCGGAAGTTAATAGTTAATAAGGAATCTCTAATAACTCATGTTACGCATTGGTTTGATTTAACGCCGTAGGCGTTGTTCGGTTGTCATAGGGAGTCGCCGAATGCGTAACATGAGTAATAATACAGAATTTACCGAAAGTTGACAGCATGGGCATGCCCTGCGTTGTTAGACTGAACTCCAAAACACGGGGTAAACCCCGTCGTTAACTAATTCGTTTATAGGGATTGTATGAATTAAAAAAATGAAAACCATGCGTTCTTTGTGGTTAAACTGAAAATTCCACTGAATAACGACTAAATTTGAGAAAATTTGTGAAAAATTTGAGTAATTGAGTAGAAAATTTTCTTTCGTTGGTTTATTACAAAAGGAGACGGAAAAATATTGCGGGATGGTGTAAAGGCAGCACGAATGGCTCTGAACCATTTAGTCGGGGTTCGAATCCCTGTCCCGCAAACTTTTACTTTTACTTTTACTTTTACTTTTACTTTTCCGTCCATTTTGTTTTTTCTCCGGGCAACTTCTAAAAACTTCGGCAAATAGTTATTTTAATTGTTTGAGTCGATTTTTTAGTCGATTGTGGTCGATTTTATTCTGATTCAACAAACGAGGAATTGCTTTATGAAACGTTTGATCATTTTTTTCGTTATCGGACTTATTTTATTTTGTCCTGATCAGGTTGGCACAGAACGGCTTACGGCTCAGGAACAACGAGCGGAACGGCGACGTGAACGCGGAGACCGTCCGGGCAATGATCGTTCGGATCGTCCGCCTTGGATGTCCGGCGGAGAAAACGCTCGCCCACCGATGCTGATGCCCGATGGCGGCAATGCTCGTCCGCCATGGATGGGCGGCAATCCGGGTGGTGAACGCTCCGGGCAAAGCGATTCGGAACGAAATGAACGATCTCTCGGAATGCTTCGCTCAATGGATACCAATGGAAACGGTAAATTGGAACAAAATGAAATACCGGAATATCGTCGCGGTTTTGTGTCCACAATAATAACACGAATGGGCGGTGATCCGAACAAAACAATTGATCTTGCCGAATTAGCGCGAAAAGCCTCAACATCCGCCCGATCTTCGCAAACGTCATCGTTATCGAGCGGTTCTTCGGGTTCCGGTGCATTATTGGCGGCGGAACCGCTGGTTCCTTATTTTGGTGAAAAAGAGGAACCGCTAACGCCGGTACCGGCTTTCGGACAACGGGAACCGCAAACAAAAAACGTTACGGGCGTAACGCCAAATCAAAATGTTGTGATAAGCCAGTCGGATCGAATTTTACGTTCGGCGCGGGAGATTATGAATAAGTATGACAAAAATAAAAATGGAACGCTTGACAAAGATAAAGGCGAATGGATTAGTTCGTTGCCGTTTAACGCCGACGCTACAGACAAAAACCGTGATGGTCGAATTTCCATGACGGAATTACTTAACACGCTCGGCGGCAAAGCAAACGTTACAACGGGAGCCGCTGCCGTTTCAACAAAACAATCGACGGCGTATGATCGGTTGCCGGTTGGAATGGGATCGTTGGATTGGTTTTTTGAACGGGACAAAGATCAGGACGGACAACTTTCGATGCTTGAATACGCAAACGGACAATCCTGGACAGAAATGATTGCCGACGAATTTCGATTTCTCGATAAAAACAACGATGGTGTTGCAACCGTTTCAGAAATTATTGCAACGCTTAAACAGGTTGACGAGGAAAAACATTTGAAAGAGGAGCAAGCCAAACGTGATGCAGAACGGCGTAGGGGAGTTATCGCAACAAATTCATCTTCAACTGCCGCACCTCCGCAACAACAACAACAACAACAACAACAACAACAACAACCGGCAGGACAACCTGCCCCTCCGCCATCGTCTTCTCCTGCTCAGTCTGTAGTTTATGTAAAAGCCGTTCCTGCTGATGGTAGTGCGCCGCCCAACACTTCGCCGCCGTCCAATGTTGCGCCGCCGTCGCCGTCATCTCCGCCGTCGGAAACATCACCGGGTTGGCGGCCTTCCGGCGGAGTTCCGGCGACAACACCAAGTACAGCCCCGTATTCTTCCGGAACGGCGGGTGCGCCCGATTCGGAACGCCGTCAACGCCCCAATCAGCGTCCCAATTCCCAACGCTATCGCGAACGTTGACCGCGATTAATAATAGGAAAGTTACAGAGTTTTTATACTATTCGCGGTCAATAAATTGTCCCTTTTGTAATATACCGTCAAAATAAACTTTTTTTGGGGAATATGAAACAGATTTCGGACAGTAATGGAATTTTGAAACTAATTGTCTGGAGCATTTTGTTTCTGGCGGTAACATTGATTGTCTGGCGTAATACGGTTTTTCAATTCTTTGACGATTTTTTCGGTACCTCTATTTCTCCGGTGATTGAAGAGCGGTTGACGGAACCATTGGTCAGACCGTTGGAGCCGACTAAAAATCGTAACGATTCTCTGTTGTCCGATGATTTGGAAATGAACGGAATTTCTTCTGAAACGGCTGGAACCGATGTTTTTCGCAACAATATCAATTCTCAACAGGCGGTCGCGACGCCGCAAAACCGTTATACAAATCAGGATCAATATATTGTTCCGGCGGGAGAGCAGGAAATCGTAACGCATGGAACGGCATTAAACCGGAAAGAAATTCCATCTCTTGCGGTCATTGACGGTTTCCGTTCCGTCCAACCTGAGCAAGAAATCGTGTTGCAAAAAATACGTGACCGTTCAAAACTTGATGCGATGGCATCAATGGCGGCTCTTTCCGGCGGTTCATTCCGTATGGGCAATGACAACGCGAATGAACGTGATCAAAAACCGTCGCATCTTGTCCGGCTTGAACCGTTCCGCATGGATTGCCATGAAGTAACCAACCGGCAATTCCATCTTTTTGTACAAGAAACAAAATACCGGACAATTGCCGAGCGGCGTGGTTGGAGTTATGTTTTTGATTTTGAACGAAAAGTTTGGGTGCGAATGGTAGGAGTATGTTGGTGGAATCCATCCGGTAACAATCCTCACGGCGGTGCGGAAAGTGCTGCTGTTACGGCAATGTATGATTTTCCTGTTGTTCATGTTACATGGGAGGATGCGCAGGCATTTTGTTACTGGTCTGGTAAACGGTTGCCGAGTGAGGCGGAATGGGAGTATGCTGCTAAGGGTGGTCTTGTTGATGTTCTGTATCCGTGGGGAAACCAACGTCAGATCAATGGTCATTTCATGGCGAATTACTGGCAAGGTTGGTATCCAAACGAGAATTCGGTTACGGATGGTTTTTTGTTGCAATCACCGGTTGCGTCTTTTCCGGCAAACCGTTACGGATTGTATGATCTTGGCGGTAATGTGTGGGAATGGTGTAGTGATTATTATCGTGCCGATTATTACCGTCGTAGTCCTTTGGATAATCCGCTTGGTCCTTCGCTGGGAGAAGGTGATACGGTATCAATAAGGTTATTTCGGGTTCGCAAGGAAAACGGACGATATATTGAAGAAGAATACGAAGGAACCCATGACATTCCGTTTCGGGTTCTTCGCGGCGGTTCGTTTTTGAGTGCGGAAAACAGTGATGCCGGTTATCGTACAACCGCACGCGGTTACCAACCGCAATCACTTTCATTTTCAGATGTCGGTTTCCGTTGTGCAGAATAGTTCCAAATAATAATCGTAGGGTAGCGTTTGTTGTTTTTGGGTGACGATTAAGGTTATCACGTGTTCCATGATGTCAGTTTTCAGATTCGTCTTCAAAACCGTCTTCAGAGCCGCAACCGGAAGGTTGCGAAAAAACACGTTGACAGTCTATTTCACATTTTTTGGGGCGTTAGTAATCGAAGAGAACGATAAAAAAATTCCGTCCCGTTAGGGACAACATGTTGATAGAAAAACCCAATTTTAACAAGTAAATGGTATCACCGAATTGTTACCAAAACAAAACTGCCATGAAATATCGAAACGCTTTCACTCTGATTGAACTGATTGTTGTGGTAATCATCCTTTTGTTAATAATTACAATAATAGTACCATGGATTGAATCCATGCATAATATATCGCCGAAAATTCTTTGTTCCAATAACCTGAAACAAATTGCACTTGCTTGTCAGACTTACAAGGATACGTATGGTTCGTATCCGCCAGCTTTTGTTGTCGATGCTGAAGGACAACCGCTTTACAGTTGGCGTGTACTGATTCTTCCGTTTCTTGAATACAGAACCCTTTACGATCAATTTCATCTGGACGAACCTTGGGACAGCGAACATAACAAAAAACTTATATCAAAGAAACCTCCGATTTTTCAGTGTCATTACGAACGAAGAAAAGATAAAAATAGAGATTATTTGTATTCCTATTATGCAATGGTTGTTGGAGCCAACACGATTTCTTCCGGTTTCAATTGTGTGAAGCCGGAGGAAATAACAGATGGAATGGATCAAACCTTGCTAATTGTCGAAACACGTCATAAAATTCAGTGGTCTTCACCGCAGGATGTTTCCTTTGATGCGTTAGATAAAGGAGTTACGTTGTTTTACAAACCTCCTTTGGCGGACGACGGTATTGGTGCCTATCATAATAGGGGAGCTAATGTTGTTATGATTGACGGTACCGTCAAATATCTTTCACCAAAAACAAAACCTGAAACTCTTAAAGCTCTG
>JAIROD010000241.1 GCA_031257725.1 Planctomycetaceae bacterium
TAGGGGATCAAATAGTATTTACATGACTACATTTTTAAAAATCAATTTCGCTTATCTGCTTAATTTATAAGGAGTTACGTCAAAATTTGACCAATTTTCTCCGGAACTTCGGTTTAATGGTCTTTGGGGATTATATGGTATGCAAACATTTAGTTTAAGAAAATCACACGGTGTTATCTATAGATATTGCGTGGAGTGCTCCTGATATCGATGAATTTAGCAATCTTCTCGAAAAACACACATTAAATGCCCTGCTTGACTAATAAATTAGAAACGCATTAAAACTCTTCCGTCGGTCTAGGAATTGCTCACAAAAGTATGCCAAGACCGACGGTTGAATGAATAGACACAATTATTGTCCGATATTTTTATCGAACAATTTTTCTTTGTTGACAATTGCTTCACGCATTTGGCGTTCGACCTTGAGGAGGAAATCATATTTTGCTTGTTGTTTTGCGTCGCGTTGCGGAATAAAGATTGTGTTTGGGTCTTCACCGCGAGGCGTTGCCGCAAGCGAATTTTTGCCCGAAGTGATAATGGACAACGCCTCTTGATACTCCGCCGAATCTTTTTGTAATTTTGCCAGACAAGGACTCAACTCCGGTCGCGTAAACGAAATTTCCCAATCCAACGCAACTTGTCCATCCGCACCGCCGCTGCGGAATTTGATTTTGTAACCGCATAGTTCCGCAAGACGGTTTAACTGCTCATCCGAAAGCGGACTGCGTCCAAACCGGTTGTTGGGAAACGAGGTTAAATACGTTGGATAATACGGGGCGTTCAAATCAATCCACGCCAAAACACGTTCCACCGCTTCCGAATTTGTTTGACGATTAACGTACACACCGAGTTCTTTTCGTTTCACGTCAATTTCCGGATTCGGATGACCGTTGAGTAACACGTTGGCGATTCGGCTTTGCGTTGACCCCCACGCATAAGGTTTTAACTTCACATGCGGTCCTGCCCCGACTACTTTGATTAAATTCTTTCGGTACAGTTCAATATAGGACGTGTTGAAAATCGTATTCAAATCACCGGCAAGATTAGGTTTTTTCGGGTTTTGCTCCACCTTGCCGTAATCATGACATTGCGTACAATATTTATCAAACACCGGTTCCTGAACCTCTTTAACATAACTAAAAAGACGCGGCGTTCCATACCAACCGTTCATTGGTTGCGGCGGTTTGGTCAATGCTTTGGGCGTATTCGGTAACGGCGGGAATGTTGACAGCCGGTCTTCATGACAACCAACGCAACCATTCGTTTCACCCGGACGGATAATCACACCGCTCCGCATTGTTTGAATCATTCGTCCTTGTTCGTCCAGCAATTGAAAATACAAAAAGGTATCGGCGGGAACGGTGAAATGCACACTGCCATCCTCTTCAACCGGAATAGTTCCAAGAATTCGTTTATTGATAAATTCGTACCAATTCATTCCCGGTCCTTGTTCACCGTGTCCGTTTTGCCAACCTTTCGGCGACCACGTTTTCTTTTCCGGCGATTCGACAACCCGCAAAAATTTAACGCTTCCCTTTTTGACATTGTTCATACCCAACCCTTCATAAACATTGGTTACGTAAAAATTGCCGGTAGATTGCGAGTAGTCGGCTTCCTGAATATTGACCGGCGGCGGAATTGTTGCAACAATCGGCGTTGGGTCAAAACAACCGTGCGAACCGGCAACATTTTTGTCTTCAAAAACAACTTGCATCGTGCCGTCGCGGCCGAGCAGATAAATTCCCATTTTTTCGCCTTGTCCGGTCATACCTGACGCAAGAAACCAATCGGCGGAAAGCGGAAACGGGTCTTCAAATTTCGGAGAAACTTTGGTAAACGTATCGTAACGCTTTACTTCGTTAAAGGTTTCATCATTTGCTTCATCAACGAGATTGATTGCCGACGCGGGCCAGGTTTGTAACACCGCTTGTTTTCCGTCGATTCCTTTTTGCCGGTCAACCAACGCAATCGCCCCCCAAGGTCTGTCGTGCGTGGAGGTGAAAGTTGCAACAAAAACGGAGGAACTGTCGGGAACGATTCGCGCATCAATAACACCTCCGGGCGAGGCGGTATTATTGCCCCAAAAAATTGCATGATTGAATCCGTCGGCGGAGGTGATCCAAAGTCCTTGAGCGTCGCCGAAATTCCGGTCAACATATTCCCAACGGTCATAAATAATCCGGCCATCCGGCGTGAGAGCGGCGTGACCTTCAAAAAGCGTACTTTTACCGATCTGCCGAATATTCGAACCGTCGCTGTTCATTTTGTACAAATTACACATGATATGTCTGTTACACATACAATATTTCGGCTCGCGAGTTGAGGAAAAAACAATTTCTCCGGTCGGCAAATAAAGCGGATCAATATCGCTCACACCGGACAGAAACGTCAATTGACGCAACACCGCAGAGGTTTCCGAATCCGGTTGACCTGTCGGCAACACGCGCAACGGTTGTTTTTGATTCAATAACTGATTAAGTTGCAACTCGTAGATATGGTAATCGTCTTGACGGTTCCGGCGAATCGAGACGAGCAATTTTGTTGCGTCAAACGACAAACACGGATCACGGACAATCCCTTCGGGAACTTCAAGCAATACCGCAACAGAATCATCTTTCGGATTCCAAACCCGAAGCGAACTGTTACCGCGAAAACTTCCTTCATTGATTTCGCCTTTTTGAAACATTGTTGCGGTGTTGTGATGATCGGAACGGTATTGTTCCCGTGTTACGTATAAAATCGGATGGGCGTTAAGTTGCGGATTCTTTCGGACAGCTTCACGTTTGGCTTTTTCCTCCGCTTCACGTTTGGCAACAACTTCGTGCAAATATTTTTCACGCTGTGCCGTTTTCGCAACGTCGATATTGCCGTCGGCGCGAAAATAATCCATTCGGATATGCGCCCACCCGCCGGTTTCCTGATCGACAACCCGTAACACAAACGGTTTACCTTTTAATTCCGCAACATTCCAGACGATTTCTTGAAGTTTTTGAGAATCTTGTCCTTGTGCTTTACGAACCGGTTCGCCGACATTGCCGTTGTCGAGCAACGGGCAAAGTCCGACATAAGTTTTGTTTCGTTTTCCGCCTCCGACCATCAGTTTTGCGTCGTTTCCGTTCAAGACGAACACGGGCGATTCGAGAACGCAAATCGTATCGTCGGTTGGATTGGAATTTTTCGCGGATTCCAATGTGGTCAGATAAAACTTGCCGTGTTTGACGTAGGGGATTTTTTCGTTGTGAAATTCGGAATCCCGATTGCCGACCGGTTTGGAATTTTCACCTTCGGCAATTTTCCAACCGTCTTTGGCAAGATTGCCGGATTCAAAATCAAACACCACCGATTCCGCAAAACCGGAAGCCGTACAAAAAACAAACAAACTAATCACAAAAATAATACGCATCTTAATTTTCCTTTTTAGTTGGAATTAGGATTGGGTAATGGTAAACGGCACACAAATTGAGTCGATTAAAAAAATGCGTCCCGTTAGGGACGATATATTGGTAGAAAACGCGGTCAATCAAAAAAATTCCGTCCCGCTAGGGACAACATATTGGTAGAAAACGCGGTCAATCAAAAAATTCCGTCCCGCTAGGGACGATATGTTGGTAGAAGAAACGTATCTATTCAGTCGTGTTGAAGTATTCTCACCCCGAATAGGTCATGTTGTTCGTGTTACCAACCTTATTTTAAACCTGATTTTCTAAACTAAACAACCTTAGCAACTGTGTTTTTTGCAAGTGAGGGTTAGTGGGTTGATATAGTGAAATTTTGTTTTTTAGGCAATTTTCTATTCTTCACTTTTCCATTTTGTTCCGTTTTTTAGGAGGGTATGAGCGATTTTTATCATTTTGTGTGATACGGCAACCAACGCGACTTTGTGTGGTTTATGCATTTCTTTGGTCAAACGTTCATACATTCCTTTAAAGATGTTGTCTTTTTTGGTTACGAGAGTTGCCGCGATGGCCGCGTTGTGCAAGGCGACTCTTACGTTGATTCTTCCCCCTTGGATACGTTGTTTTCCTTTCCATTTTCCACTTGTTTGTGTTTTGGGGGGCAATCCTACCAGAGCACTTATTTTTTCGGCACTTCCTTCACCCAATTCCGGCAGGTCTGCCAGCAATGTTCTGATGGTATCCGGTCCGATTCCGGGGATGGATTCGAGAATTTCCTTCTTCTTTTTCCAGTCGGAATTTTCTTTGATCAATGTTTCCATGGTGTTTTCAACGGTTTTGATTCGTTCTTTGATTGATTTGATCAATCCCTCGGTAATGGATTTTGTTTCATCTTGTATGGCATGTTCCCCTTGATTTTTGAATTGGGCGCACTGCCTTACAAGTTGCCTCCGCAACGTGACGAATTCTTTCAGAGCCCTCTCTCTGTCCGTTTTTTGCCGCATTGGTTTGGGACGTCTTTCTTGAGCGAACTGGGCGATGATTTTGGCATCGGCTTTGTCTGTTTTGTGTAACACACCTTTGCTTTTGGCGAAATATCTTACAAACAAAGGATTGGCGGCGTACACGTCGATACCGGCATCGGCAAGTGCGACCAATAATTTTTGTTCGTAATTTCCGGTGTATTCGCAAACAACGATGGAGACGTTTTTTTCTCTTGGCCCAGTCGATGATTTCGTTGAAACCTTTTTTGTTGTTTTCAACTTTTTTATGCTCAAGCGACGGTCAATGAACTCCATCAAGTGTTTTTTTCGAAACATCAATTCCGAGGGGGGAATCATCCTCTTGACCACATTCATTCATTGTTCTACAATGCTTTCATCGTACTCGTTTTGAAGAGTATCAAACTCTTACTTGTATGCGCGGTCAATCCTTTGGGGATTGCCGCCTGCAACTGTTCGAGTTACATTTTTCAAAAGCCGTCGGGCTGCCCGCTAAGGTACGTTCTTTAACGAACAAGTAGCAAAATGCAGTCCCGACGGTGTTATTATAGCCTATTGTGGGGGGAATTTAATAATATTGTTGGTGTTTTCCGCTTTTTTTGTTTTCCGCTAAGGTTTTTTGTCTAATCGTTTTG
>JAIROD010000327.1 GCA_031257725.1 Planctomycetaceae bacterium
AAGCCGAATTTTGACGTGTGAGGAGTATAAACTGTTTTATCAACGAGAAATGGAACGTCCTTTTCGTGGGACTTCAATGATCATTGGTTGCACATCACATTCGATTCCGGCGATTCGTACCGGTTCATGGGCAATCGTTCCCGGTTGAACTCCTTGCGTTGACGGTTTACCTTGAAAATGTCCCATAATTTTCGCAATTTCAGGATGAAGTTCAACCATCTTGTTCGGCAATTCCTGCCCATACGAGTCAAAACTTCCAATAGTTACAAAACTGGCGAAACGGTCATGAAATTCGTAGGCTTCTACGCCTTGTTCACGTAACACCTTACAAAGTTTGGTTGCCGCTTTTCCGGCAATTTCCAGTTCTGAAGTTTTACTGTTTGAAAAAGGCTTTTTACCTGCCTCAATCTCCTTGATTTCATCCTGCCGAATGATAATTTTTCCGGTAAATGTAGCAATGCGAACCGTATAACGACGCGGACATTTCAGAAGTGAATAGGGTGAATCGGCATTGAGTGCCTCAACCAGTTTGTCGATACTGCCCCGCTGATTTTCTGGCGGAAACATCGGATTCATCACCCCAAACGCCATATAAAGCGGTCCCCTACCATTGATTGCCGCCGTATTACTTCGCCAAATTTTGTAATCCTGAGAATTTGTTTGATTACTCCTCATACATTCAGGAACACATTGCTTAATCTCTTTGAGTGTTTTTTGGAAATCAAGATCGTCAAAGGACTGAAAATCTCCAACCAATACCGCATAAGCTGATAATGATCCGGTTTTTCGGTATTTTAACGGTTTTGCGTAGGGATTTTGTGGTTGTTTCTCTTCTTTTTTCAAATCATGAACAAATGTTTGTTCGTGAATATAAGCCTTGTACTTATAATTCTTTCGCAATTCGTAAACAAGAGTGTTTGCCTCATGCCGTCCGTTGACGCCGGCAAAAGTTGTTACGAGAATCATCGCCGGTCCGTTCAACTCTGTCAAACGATATTCCTTACTTGGATCCGCCTCAACATTTTTACCAAAATTCCAGACCCGATCCAATGGTCCCGCCGAAACTTCGGAACACACGAAAACTGTTAATGTCAAAACAAAGAAGATAACATGCAGAATTTTTTTGAAAGCAGACATTTTGTTTTTTCTGAAGTTTTCCAGTTCAATAAAATGAAAAAAGGGCATCTTTAACTAATAATTCAATTTTTTATTTTCAACCAAGTTAACGACGGGGTTTACCCCGTGTTTTTAGTTAACGACGTGATTCACCCCGTGTTTGGGGTTAAGCCTAACGACGCGAGGCAAGTCCACGCCGTCAACTTTCGGTAAATTCTGAATTATTAGAGATTCCCAAAAGAAAAAGAATCAGTCTTTCCCCTTATAATCGGTATAATCAGACCAAACAATTAGAAAAACTTTAACGATTATGCAAAAAAAACGGTATCGCAAAAAAAATCCTAGCGTTCAGAGGGTGGTTTTTAAAATGGATAAAAATTTTAGGTCAATTATTGGCAGGTAGGCGACCGTTCGCCGAACGGTCGCGCCGGTTGAGATTTCACTGATTCCCAAACGGTTTGCCCCACAGCAAAACGGTTTATTATTGAATCGACGTGCGATAGACAGGACAAACCTTCCTGGTGTCAGTGGAATCTCAACCGGCGCGACCGTCCAGCGGACGGATCGCCTACCTCGCAATTTGCTACTTTAATTGACCTAATTGAACAACCACCCTGTGAACGCTAGGAATATTTTTTCTAAGGCAAATTTTCTTTTAGCCGATGCGATGTTTTGATCTACCGTCCATTGTCATTTGGAATCTTTCAGATACAATTAGGACGCATTTTTTGATTACGTTTTATCATTGAATGCTTTTAAATGGTAAAAATTGGAATCAATGCCAAATATAAATTTCACCAACATGGCGTCCCTACGGGACGCGGATCATTTTGTTATACTGTTTTCTACCAATATGTCGTCCTTAACGGGACGAAAATTGGTATTATTCTCCAATCACTGATGCCCCCCAAATTCCGAAATAATCAGTAAAATACTTTATTAACCGTATGCTTTATAGCTTACGGGCGAGACGGTTACACATGTGATAAAAATAAGAGGGACAGTGACGAATGATATTATCCGACATCACCCAGATCGAGAACCGCTCCGTAACGTCCCAACATTTGACGTCGGAGTTTGGCGTGTTCCGGTTTTGCCAAGCCGGGATCGGAAAAAACTAAATCGCCGGCATCTTTTCTGGCTTCGTACAGAATTTCCTTGTCCCGCACCAAATCCGCAACACGAAACGGCGGCATTCCATGTTGTTGCGTTCCAAACAAATCACCGGCTCCTCGAATTTCAAAATCTTTTTCCGCCAGTTTAAATCCGTCCGATAACTTCACAAACGCCTGTAACCGTTTTTGAGATTCTTCCGTAACCGCATTACAAAATACCGTGCAATAACCCGGATTGCCGCCGCGGCCGATTCTTCCACGAAGTTGATGCAATTGCGATAACCCGAAACGTTCCGCACTTTCAATCGTTAACAGATTCGCGTTGGGAACATCCACGCCAACCTCAATAACTGTTGTTGCAATCAGAATTTGAATTTCACCTGTACGGAAATCAAACATAACTTTTTCTTTTTCCACCGCCGGCATTCGACCATGAATAATACCCAACCGGATTCCTTGAAGCAAACTGTTTGATAATTGTTCATAAACTTCCTGAAGACTTCGCGCATCGAAATTTTCCGACTCTTCAACCAACGGCACCACCACATAACCTTGCCAACCGTTTTCGGTAACTTTTCGCGCAACAAAATCCCACCATGCGGTACGGCGTTCGGGTTCGGCAAGATATGTTGTAACTTTTTGTCTGCCCGGCGGCATTCCGTTCATGATCGACACCTCAAGATCGCCAAACAATGTCATCGTAACACTTCGCGGAATCGGAGTTGCCGTCATCACCAGATAATGCGGATCGAATTTACCGCCCGTTTTCAACGCCGCACGTTGAAGAACGCCAAACTTATGTTGTTCGTCAATCACCACCAATCCGAGCTTTTGAAACGAAATTTCGTTTTGAATAATCGCCTGTGTTCCGACAACAATCTGAGCCGAACCGGTTGTAATCTCTTGTAAAATACGGGCGCGTTCACTTGGTTTCTGACCGCCGAATAACGGTACAATATTGACCTGACTGTTTTCGAGCATTCGGGTTAATGTACGTAAATGCTGCCGTGCCAACACTTCGGTCGGAGCCATAAACACGGCTTGATGACCGTTGGCAACCGCAAGAAGCATCGCATAAACCGCAACAACCGTTTTACCGCTGCCGACATCGCCTTGTAACAACCGGTTCATCGGAACCGGCCGCGACATATCGTCCGAAATTTCTTTGATCACCCGTTCCTGGGCTTTGGTTAATGTAAACGGAAATCGCTGACGGATTCGAATGTCAATCTTCTGATCAACCGGTAACGGCGACGCTTTCAGATGAGTACGATGCTGAAGCCGCCGAACCGCCAAACCAAGTTGTAGTACGAAAAGTTCCTGATAAATGAAACGGCGTTTCGCCCACATCATTGTCGTTTTGTCCGGCGGAAAATGAATTGCCGGAATCGCTTCATGAATCGGTAACAATTTGTGTTCCGCCAAAAATTGTTCAGGAAAAACTTCGTCAAGTAATGGAACATAAATCGGTAACATATTCCGAAGAATTTTTCGGAGATGAAATTGTTTCAGTCCTTCGGTCAACGGATAAATCGGTAAATACGGTTCAACTTCGTTTTCATTTTCCGTTTCAGCAAGATACGTAATTTGCGGGTGCATCATCACCCAAAAAGGATGATCATATTTCGGTTTGCCGGTCAACATCACCCGCCTGCCTCTGGCAAAATCACGAATAATAAACGGCGTTTTAAACCAAAGTCCCTTGATATAACCTTTATCGTTGCAATTTATAGTAAGACTGATAAGTTGTCCGCGAACAGTTGAACGCGAGTCCCATTCTTCGATTGTACCGATAATTGTTTGTACCGAGCGATCTTCTTTGAGTTGGTCGATTTCACGCCGTTCCGTCATATCCTGATAATCACGCGGAAAATAGAACAATAAATCCGCCGCACGGTTAATCCCAATCCGTTTCAAAATTTCCGCTCGTTGCGTGCCAACTCCCTTCAAATACTGAACCGGAGAACGAAGATCAGGAACTTCATGAGACATCTTTTTGTAACTATGCGTTAAATCAAAGGGAAGGGTCAAAGAATAAACAATATTAGTTGCTGAGGTTGTTGTATTAGAAAAATAAGATAAAGATAAAGTTTGTTGAAATATTATTTGAAAATTTCATTGAATAATTATTTTTAATTTAGTTTTTGGGAATCCTATTAGTTAATAGTTAACGACGGGGTTTACCCCGTGTTTTAGGGTTAAGCCGAACAACGCGGGGCAAGCACACACCGTTAACTTTCGGTAAATTATGAATTATTAGAGATTCCCCCAGTTAATAGTTAACGACGGGGTTTACCCCGTGTTTTGAACAACGCGTGGCAAGCCCACACCGTTAACTTTCGGTAAATACTGAATGATGAAAGATGCCCTTTTGTTATTATTCCGCTAACTTGATTATCTATTTTTCCTTAAAAAGGCATTTACTATTTCATCACCACCAGCACTATAGATTGATAAAACAAATTTCCAATGTCTCTTTGCCATTTTGCTAATTATTTTATTTTCCAACTCAAATCCTTCTGTCCAAGAGTGTAAAAATATTGCACTTCTTAGTTGTATATCATATATTTTTGATAAATGAATCCAAATGTCTTTATTTGCAACGGTTTTACTCAGTAAATATTTTATTTTCATTACGAAATTTAGTTTTTTCGGAGCATCAAGTATCCATAAGCCGATTTTTGCAGTAGTTTCCTTTCTTCCATATCTATAAATATCTCCTTTTCTATGAGTCTCCGTTGGTTCACAGCCTAGCAACGTTGTAATTTCGTTAATATTAATTTCAATATTTTTTTCATACAATATTAATGTTGCAATTGAGTCTGTTGTTGACCCTCCAACATTTATTACATCGGAGCCTAATAATTTTTCGATATTATCTTTCATAATTTTTTTATCTCTAAAATAAAATCACATATATTCGTACAATAAACTGGTTTTGTTTACGACATTTTGCCAGCCCGAACAAACAGTTTGCGAAACAAAAAACGCAACTGACAAAACGGAATTTGAACCATTAATATCGGAAGAATCAAGTTTTTAAAATATTTTTCTGGAACAATATCTAAATCCTCTAATCTTTAATACATTTTCGTCCCCTATGGGCGATTTTAGGTAATATTTATTTTGAAACAAAAACAAAATTTTCAAGTATGAGGAGTATAATTCAAAATCATCTCTCTATTAATTTTCTTGGGTTGATATTTTTAGATCACGAAATTTTTCCGCACCGAAAATTACGCCCTCTTTTTCTATAGAACCAGGAATTAAAACAATTTCATACCGCTCAATATCATCATGTGCAAGAAATTGTTGGTCGTCTTCAATAAAATCGTCGGTTCCTTTTCCAATATTAAAAACTCTGGTATAAATAGAGTAAACTCCTGATGGAACTTGTATTTCTGTGTTAAAATCATCGGTTCCGCAGAAAATATGGAGTTTTCCTCGTGATAGATTGAGTGAATGAACAAGGACACGTTGGGCATTACCGTGTCCGTCATACTCTTTACCAATGAAAACATCAATACGATGATCATTACAGTCTTCAACGGTGAACAAGGTAATCGTTGAGTTGGTTCTTACCCAGCCTCGTTCCGAATCAGCCTCAGTCATATTCATCACCGCCCCAAATATTTCCTGAGGACTTGTTACTAAATTCGTAGCATTAATGTAAAACTGATAATTGTCCGCAAAAAGCCGAAATCGGGCAACATGTTTCATATCACCGATTTCTTCAACATGAAATGTTTGATTTATTCTTTCTTGCAACATAAAAAAATCTCCATTTTGTATAAAAATAATAGAAACAACAAATACACAACAAATTATGGCAAATAAAATACCAAATATTCGTTTTCGTTTTGAAGGTTTTTCCGAAATTGGTTCATCGTAATACATGTTTCTACAGTAAAAAGGTAATCCTTTCGCTGAAAGGTCACGCCGGTTGATGTTTAATTGATTCCATAAAAATTTGCCCCTGCGAGACTTGTAATAGAAAATTGCTCTTGTCATTAACCTTGTCTTGAAAAAACGAAAATTCTTCGGCGACTCCCTGTAACAACCGAACAACGCCTTTAGGCGTTCTACGTGCCTAACCGCTGGTTTTAACCGGCGGTTATTCACATAAAACGCCTACGGCGTTAAATCAAACTAAGGCGTAACATGAGTTAATAATTACGATAGTAAAACGATTAACGCTGCCGTAATGGATATTACGAAGGATGTTATGAAGGATATTACGATGGATGTTACGAATGTTTTCATTTTTAATCCGTTTGTTATTTGTTTTAGTTCTGACGGTGAAAAAGTATTTTTCAATCCTAACACATTACCGTAAGTATTTCAACTATACTTTGAACGGTAACCTCCCGTTGCCGTGAACTTTTTACTTTTACTTTTACTTTTACTTTTTTCGGTAGTGAGGACATTGCCGCGACTGATTATACTATAAACGGCAACAAAAGGGTCTTTTCTAGGAACGCAGGCGTCTCGCCCGCAACCATAAAATAACGTTCCGTCGTTCTAGGCAGTCGGGACGACTGCGTTCCTAAAACAACCCATTTCTACCCGTTTACAGTATAGTCAAAATAGATTAAAACCGAATTGTATCTATTCAGTAGGGAATCTCTCATCATTCAGAATTTATCGAAAGTTAACGGCGTGGGCTTGCCCCGTGTTGTTCGACTTAACCCCCAAACACGGAGTAAACCCCGCCGTTAACTATTAACTACTAATAG
>JAIROD010000357.1 GCA_031257725.1 Planctomycetaceae bacterium
GTTGAAACCGGCGGTTATTCACAGTAAACGCCTAGCGGCGTTGACCCGATGGCAGACGTTACTAGACCAACAATCCACTGAATAGTTAAAAAAATATTCCACTGATATATTACAAAAAATCTTCTTTGACTTTTTAACACGAAAGACACGAAACACACGAAATAAATAAGAAAATTCTGTTGTCATTTTTCTATAATTTTCATGTATTTCGTGTTAAAAATAGACAACAGTCTCTAGCGGGACGGAATTTTTGTTTGATCGTTAACGGCGGGGTTTAACCCGCGTTTGTAACGCGATTCACCCCGTAACCTTATTTTCAACCTGATTTTCCAAACTAAACCATTTAACAAGAAAACCTTAGCAGCAAAAGAACAAATAAAATACCAACCTTATTACCTTATTAAAAAAAAGAAACAATAAGGTAATAAGGTTTTGTTGCGGCAAACCATGTCGCGGGACAAACGCGGGGTAAACCCCGCCGTTAACAAACGAACAACAATTCCGTCCCGCTGGGGACGACACTTGAAACTATTGACCGTTTTCAAGGGGGAGCGTTTTCCGTTTGTGGGTGACGGTCAATGGTAACGGTCATTCTTTCTTTCGCCCTGAAAGGGCAACACAAGCCCGCCCGCCGCAACGCGGCGGGTAATGGTCTGAACTATGATTTTATATTTGATTTTGTGATTGACTATGATTTTCTTAATCATCGTTTTCATTCAATCATTAAAATCATAGTCAGGGTTCGATTGCCCAAGAAATCAACGCCCTGCAATGGCAATAGACGGCTGAAATCGTTAAACATCTTGTCAATCTGTTCGCTTCTGGTAAAATTCAACCAAATTTAATATTTGACTTACTTTTTATGGACGCTTGAATGTCTGAAAATAAAATTGTACCGGTGAAACGTCGTATTTCTGCGGAGGATATGGCGAAATCGCAGAAAGAAATCTCCGTTAGTGAATTTTTTGCCAAAAACCGTCATCTGCTCGGTTTTGACAACCCGCGAAAAGCATTACTCACCACCGTTAAAGAAGCCGTTGATAATTCGCTGGACGCTTGCGAAGAATCCGGTATTTTGCCCGAAATCTGGGTGCATATCCAATCCGCCGGAAAAGATAAATACAAAGTCAGCGTACAAGATAACGGACCCGGTATCGTCAAAAAACAAATTCCACTCATCTTCGGGAAACTACTTTACGGCTCCAAATTTCATCGGCTTCGTATGAGCCGCGGACAACAAGGAATCGGTATCTCCGCCGCCGGAATGTACGGATTGCTCACCACCGGAAAACCCGTTAAAGTTACTTCGAAAATCTCTCCGCGAAAACCGGTTCACTACTATGTGATCCGAATGGATACCAAAACCAATAAACCGGATATCTTGAACGGAAAAGGGGAAGGGGAAGATATTCCTCCCAACGATGACGGTAGAAAATTAATTGAAAAAAATCAAATTGAATGGATTGAAGTGGATCACGGCACCCGGGTTACGATTGAACTCGAAGCAAAATACAACCGCGGACGCGGAAGTGTTGACGAATATCTGGAACAAACCGCCATCTCCAATCCGCATGTTACCCTTCATTACATCGATCCCGACAACAGCGAAAAACTTTATGAACGTGTTGTCCATGTTTTGCCGCCGGAACCTGTTGAGATTAAACCGCATCCTTATGGTATTGAACTGGGCAGGCTGGCTCATCTCCTACATGATACCGCCGAACCGACGATCAGTAAATTTCTCACGGAATCATTTTCCAAAGTCGGTGCGGTAACAGCCAGACAACTTTGTACTGCCGCCGGAATTAACTGCCAAAAACCGCCCAAAAAAATTCAACGGACGGAAATCGAAAAACTATACGAAATTATTCAAGAAACCCCAATACCCGCACCCTCCACCGATTGTCTCACTCCCATCGGTGAAGAACATCTTTTGAAAGGATTACACAAAGTGGTTCCGGGACAATTTTTC
Organism: Planctomycetaceae bacterium; assembly: GCA_031257725.1. Taxonomy (GTDB): domain Bacteria; phylum Planctomycetota; class Planctomycetia; order Pirellulales; family Thermoguttaceae; genus WRKP01. The sequence goes on from JAIROD010000357.1 coordinate 1,973, forward strand.
GCCACCGCAACACGTCCTCCGGCAGTGTATCGCGGTAATCCGTTTCAAATAGAAGTCGGTTTGGCTTTCGGCGGTATTCCGGTGTCGCATAAAGTGTCTTTGGAAACTCTTGAAGAAATGATCGGCGAAAGCGACGCCCGAACATTGCGGCAATTTCTAACATCAACATTCGACGGAATCGGAACAGATGCCGCCAACAAAATTTTCAAAGCCTCCCACTTACGACCGCGTACTTCACCCAAAAAACTGGAACACAAAGAACTCGTCCGGCTTCACGAATCGCTCCAAACGCTCAATCTGAGTGAAGGACAAACGATGAATGTTTATCGCTACGCCAACCGTGTTCCATTACAATTTCAACCCGGTGCCTGTCTGATTACGCAAACGGTGATGAATATGAATTGGCGTTCTTACGGTTTGAACCAGACACGCGGACAATTGCCGCGCGGTGCGGTTACGCTGATTGTTCACTTGGCAAGTGTTTGGGTTCCGTTTACCAGTGAATCCAAAGAAGCCATTGCCGCTTATCCGGAAATTCAGAAAGAACTCCGTCTTGCGTTGCAAGCGGTGGGGCGTAAACTCGGTATGTACATGAAACGTCGGGAAAAGGTAAAACATGAAGGTGAACGACGCAGTATCTTTTTACGTTATCTTAGTGAAGTTGCTAAAGCGGTTGCCAGTGTCAATGGTTCGGAAGAGCAGGAAATTTATAACGCTTTGGTCGAAATTGCCAAAAAGAAAACCGCCGTCGCCGATATTCAACTCGATGAAAACGGACAACCAATCGAAGAAAATAACGATGATTTCGGTGATAATGTCCTGATTGTTCCCGAAGAATCAAATTGATAATCAGACTAAAAAAATCTTTCTTGAGTATAAAATAGTAGGACATCTCTCATCATTCAATTTTTTATTTTCAATCTATTAATTAATAGTTAACGACGGGGTTTACCCCGTGTTTTAGAATTAAGTCTAACAACGCGGGGCAAGCCCACGCCGTTAACTTTGGGTAAATTCCGAATGAGGAGAGATTCCCAATAGCTAACGACGGGGTTCACCCCGTGTTTTAGAGTTAAGTCGAACAACGCAGAGCAAGCCCACGCCGTTAACTTTTGGTAAATTCCGAATGAGGTGAGATTCCCAATAGACTGTTACATGGAATCATCGGGAGCGTTCCGGCAGACGCGAAAACCGATAACACCCGACGAAGTGTCCGGGCTGCTGCTATTTCTGTACGCACAGCGGGTTGCTTCAGCGCCGAACTGCCACGCACCGCCGCGTAACACTTTTGCAGTACCTTCTTGGGGACCGGTTGGATTTTCTTCATCTTCAGAACATTGCTGGTAATAAAATTCACCATACCAATCATGACACCATTCCATCACATTACCGTGCATATCGAAAAGTCCCCACGAATTAGGTTTCTTTTCGCCGACCGGATGAGTTTCCATTGAGGAATTATCGTAATACCAAGCGTAATCGCCAACATCCATCACCTGATCTCCGTAACACCATGGCGTAATACTTCCAGCCCGACACGTGTACTCCCATTCCGATTCCGTTAGAAGACGATAACCGTTACCGCCAAGCAAAAGAACATCCGCTTTTTCAATGGTTCCGGCGGTTCGTTTCTTGACCGCTTTGAGTTCGTAAAAAGGCGGCAGTTCCTCCAACTCACTCATCTTGTTGCAATATTCCACCGCAGAATACCACGTAACACTGTCGGCAGGACAAAGTTCATTATCGGTCGTAATACTGGGATTGAAACCCATAAGTTGCAGAAATTCGCCCTGCGTCACCGGATAAACGCCAACAAAAAGATTGCGCGTAATCTGAACACGGTGTTGCGGATGTTCATTGTTGCGTAAATATTCGTCGGAATCGTGTGAACCCATGTAAAACCGCCCACTCGGAATTCGACGCAATTTCGTGCCTTTCGGCGAGGTAATTGTTGTTAGTTTTTCAATTTTCTGCTGAAGATTTTTGGCTTCCGGATCATTCGCTTTGAGTTCCAGATAACGCTGGACACAAGATAGTAATTGACTATACTGTTTGGTCGAAATCGCGTTTCGGATTTCACGAATCAATGAATCCACTTCGGTTAAAATTTCACCCGCTTCAACATACTGCTTTCGTAACGGTTCATCCAAAAGCGGTCTTGGAACTTGTTCGAGTATTTGCTGTACTTTATCGTATTTTTGTTCCGTCATTGCGGCGTTCACCTGCATTCTGACATTATCCACATACGCTTTAATGTCACGGCGTTCTTTTTGAATCAACGCCGTCATACTTTTCGCCCATTCTTTGAACGCATTAAAATCAGGATGATTCACGGTTGACATATATTTCAGCAACGGCAATGTCCGGTCATGACCATAAGTTTCACGGAATTTCAGAATCTGCTGTTTTTGGGAGTTGAGTGTTGCGAGCATTTTCTGTTTCAGCGCAACCAGATCAGAACCGCAACCGCGACATGTTCGAAACCAAAACGGATTGGTCGATTGGCAATTCAGGCATGGTTCCTGATA
>JAIROD010000371.1 GCA_031257725.1 Planctomycetaceae bacterium
AGTAATATATCAGTGGAATTTTTCGGAGATCGAAGTTTATTTTTTACCACCCCTGCCCCTCCGAAGGAGGGGAATGATTCCCCTCCTTCGGAGGGGCTAGGGGTGGTCATTCGGAGGAAACGACAGAATAGTTAAAAAAAATATTCCACTGATATATTACAATTTTTTCTCACTCCAATGATTAATAAGGTGATAAGGAGTGTTTCTTGACTTTTGAGTAAAAATTCAGATAATACGGTTTGTTTTGTCATCGAAGCGGTTTTCCGGTTATTTCTTTCAATCAATCTTACTACACTACAATTAACAGGGATTATGAGACCAAAGATCATTTCATTCTTCCTTATCCTGCTCTTACTTTTTAACATTCCTTTGATTTCCGGTCAGGAACGTATGTTGCGTTCAGAAACGACGGAGGAGGTGCAACATCGGGCATCGGAACTTTCCGCCGCATTTCGTCATGCCTCTGAACGGGTCATTCCGGCTGCCGTCAAAATTGTCTCCCGCCTCCAAACAACCGAAGACCGTGAAGCAATGCAACTTCAAATCCCCGCACTAAAAACTCTGCCCGGTCAACGCAATCCGGGAGATAGCGCCGGAACCGGTATTTTGATTGATCCCAAAGGAATTGTCTTGACCAACAATCATGTTATCGCCCGCGCCAAAGAGATCGAAGTGGAATTGCCGGACGGACGGAAATATTATGCGAAAAAATACCGCCATGATCCCGAAACCGATCTTGCCGTTATTTGGCTTGATGTTCCGGAAAAGGAAGACTTACCTTATGCGGTTTTCGGCGACAGCGACACAATGGAAATAGGCGATTGGGTGTTGGCAATCGGCAACCCGTTTGAACTCGATTCAACTGTCAGCGCAGGAATTATCAGTGCTAAAGGGCGATTACTTCGTCAAGTCCGGCGTACTGAGTTTCTCCAAACCGATGCGGCAATCAATCCGGGCAATTCCGGCGGTCCGCTTATCAATCTCAAAGGTGAAATTATCGGAATCAACACGGCAATCCTCTCCAGAACCGGTACCAATCAAGGAATCGGATTTGCCTTACCCTCCAACAACGCCCAATGGGTTGCTCAACAAATTATCGCCAAAGGGAAAGTAGAACGTGCCTGGCTTGGCGTGATCACCAAAGCCCTCACTCCCTGGGAAATCCGCCGCCTGGAACTAAAACAACGCAATGGTGTTCTCGTCGAATATTCACTCCAAAATTCTCCGGCTGAAGAAGCAGGCTTAAAAGAAGATGACGTTATTCTTTCGTTTGACGGACAACCCGTCAACGCCGTGTATCAACTTCAACGTTTAACCGAACGTGCCAAACTCAATGAAGAACATGAAATTATTTTTGTTCGGGCGGGGAAACGATATAAAATTACGGTTGATATGAAACCGATGCCGTTGTCTGTTGGACTTGCCGGTTCGGTGTTGGGAGAATCCGTGCAGTCTTATGTCGATACAACATTGAACTTGCTCCTCGTTCAGGCAACCGAACCAATGCTTGCCCGTCTTCGGCTGAACGGAAGGCAGGGATTGATTGTTCTGACAACGATTCCCGGCGGTCGTGCGGAAAAGGCTGGAATTAATGTCGGAATGCTGATCGCCAAAGTCGATGGCAAAAGTGTTCCAACACGCAACGCCTATATCACCGCACGGAATGAAAGTGATCTTTCTAACGGAATTACATTGGATGTCGTTTTGCCCGGCGGCGCAGAACAAAAAATTGTCATTAAATTAGGACAATAGAACCGACTAAAAAATAGGATGTCAAGAGGGATTATTATTTTTAGAGGTTTTCACATCATCCGATGAACATGATCTATCATTTATTAGGAATTGGATTTTCCGGAGCGGCGGGAACACTTGCGCGTTACGGAGTTAGTCTCGGAGCGGCGGCTCTGTTCGGAACCTCATATCCGTGGGGAACTTATCTTGTCAATATGATTGGGTGTTTTCTGTTCGGCATTGTTTCGGGACTCATCGCCGGCGGTTCACTCTCCGCAGAATGGAAAACAATACTCTTAACAGGATTTTTAGGCGGTTTTACCACTTTTTCCGCGTTTGCCGCAGAAAATCAACAATTTTTATCCGAACGGCGTTGGAATGCGTTAATGTTCCACCTGATCGGTCAAAATCTTCTTGGAATCGCCGCCGTGTTCGGAGGACTCCTCTTCGTAAACTTCCTATTACTCCGCAAATAAAAAACAATTGCGAAAAACAATAACAAATCAGTATCTCTTGAAAAACAGAGATTAGCGTTATAGAATAATAAACTAACAATTGGAAGAAAAATTATCGTCCCAGATGTTCCTATAAGCTTCCGATGCCGTTTACGTTATTTGATCGTTCTTGTTTAAAATTAAAACCAATATCGGAGCGAATTGCTGATTTTACGAAAAAAATAATTTCACACCTGAAATCAAGTAAAATCAATTAAAAAAGGATATTTTAATGAACTATTTTCTTTATGGAGATGAAAATCCGCATTGGCAAAACTTTTTTCATCGGGCGGCGATGCGATTGGCGATTGGTTATCCCATTGTTGCCGCTGTTTCGATTTCTGTTGCGGATGCTTTTTCCGTGTTAATTCTGCTTTGTTGGCTCTTTTCCGGTCATTGGCAAGAACGTTTTGATTTTGTGAGAAAAAATCCGCTCATTGTGAGTTCTTTACCGTTTATTGCCTGGACATTTTTAGGCGTGTTTCGGGATTGGGCGATTACAGGCGATTACAACATTTTTCTCGAATCAACTCGATACTGGTGGGGACATTATCCCCTCTTTTTCTCACTGATTTTAGCAACCCTGTTTTTCAAAAAAGAAATTCGGAACACTGTTTTTTCATCAATCAATCTGGCAATAGTATTGCTTTGGATGATGGTGTTGCTTTTTGGTTTCGATTTATTGCCGGAACCGTACCGAGTTGTTAAATTGAGTTCGCTCAATCTTTATCGAAACACGATTTGTTTTGGAATGGGGCTTGTTCTTTGGTCCGGTCTTTGGATTTGTGTTCCGTTCACTTCCAGAAATATTCCGTTAGTCCGGCGATTGTTGCCGCTTTTTCTTTTACTTGGCATGAAGGAAGCGGCGCAAACTTCTTTTCTCGATCTAATCTTGTTTCCATTTCGGAAACGACGTTATCTCTTAACATTGTTTCTTTCGTTACTGCGGTGGGGAATACTTTGTTTTATCTGCTATTATTTGTTTTGGATCAATCCTTCCCGAACCGCTCAAATGTCTTTTCTTGCTACAATTTCCGTCTTGCTTTTGAGGTGGGATTGGAAAAAAGGCGGGGTGTTCGCTATTATTTTCTGTATTACGCTTGTTGCGCTGGCTCAATATCATTCTCCTATTTTTGAACGGAAGTTAGATAGAACAATCGTAGATATCAAAGAATTTACAAATCATCTCTTAAATAAAACAGACTCCTTTCAATCACGTGATCGGCTTATGTTATGGAAAGAGATATTTCCTTCGATTGGCCAAAAACCGGTATTCGGTTATGGGATGCAACAAGGACGCAACGAAGTATTAACCCAAATTACCTCTAAACGTGTTGATCCTCATAACGAATTTATCAATATTACATTGGAATTCGGATTGGTTGGTCTTATTACTTTTTTATTATGGTTACTGTTTTTCTTCAACTATTTTCGAAATAATATTTTGCTATGGAAATATCTGGGATTATTTATCGCAACCGCTCTTATTATTGATTGTTTATACAATGGGGCTTTATCGTACAATCGTGAGAGTCATCTGTTCTGCGTTTTAATCGGCATTTTGTACGTAACAGAGAAACCAAAAGAATTAAAGAAAATTTCCTGATC
>JAIROD010000446.1 GCA_031257725.1 Planctomycetaceae bacterium
ATAACCTTGTAACTGTTTATTACAGAACAAAGTTTTATTGTAACATTTCTAGTTGGTCAAGCAGTGATGTAATCTGTTGTTTTGTTGTGTTACAACAGCGTTACAAGAACGAAATTTCAAAACGAAATTTTGTGAATAAATTTTAATCCATAACACAACATAATAGAAGGAGTGTAAAATGTTACGAGTTTATTTTCATGCCGGTTTGATGTTTGCTGTTTTGGCGGCAACAACAGGTTTGAATGCTGCCGAAAATGAAAAAAATGTTTCGGCAACATTGCCGTCAGTTGCGCTGTTCAAAAATGGCGTAACGGTTGTACAACAGGAAATTGATATTCCTGCTGTCGGCGTGTATTGCTGGAACGATGTACCGCCGACGGTTCACGGTACATTTTTTATCGAAAGCGATTTGGATGTTGAAATCCAAACCGCCCAACGATTGACAACACTGCCCATTGACGCGAAAAATCCGCCGCGCGGAGTTGCCGATTTCATGGGCAAACAGGTTACTGTACGATTTCATAATGCAGAACAGCCTCCCGTACAAGGAAAGTTGCTCGAAAACACCGTATCGCGGGAAACCAATTCCTTGTTGTCCGGTTTTTCTACATCTTCCGTAAATCGTTCCGTTTATCCCGCTTATCCTGATCCGGTATCTTCCGCACTTCCTGCGGAAACATCTTATAAATTGGAAACAGCGGACGGACGATATTTGTTTCTGACCGGACAACAAATTTTGTCTGTTGAAACAAACGAACCGGTTACTGAACGTACAGAAAACCGTCCGGTGATGATTTTTCATGTCAATGCCAAAGAAGGTAAAACTGCCGGAAAAATACGGCTTTTTTATCTGACTAAAGGTGTTACATGGGCACCGAGTTATCGGGTTGATTTACTGAACGAAAAACGATTACGGATTGAACAATCTGCTCTGATACGTAATGAATGGAAACCGTTACAAGATACGGAAATTTCATTGGTCAGCGGTTTTCCGCAAATTGAATCGGCGCAAATCCTTTCGCCGCTCTATCCGCCGCAAACTTTGCAACAATTTTTTCAGCAAATCCTACAGCACGCTCAACAACAAGCATACCGGAACAGATACGGAAACGATTATTCTTCATTCACGAGTAATGCGATGACGCAACAAGCAGCCGTTCCCTATTCAGTTGCTGATACCGGATTTGATACAACAGGTCTCTCCTTTGGCGAAGGACCGGATATTCACTACAATAATATCGGGAAAAGAACATTGGATATAGGTAACACATTGTCGTTTTCGACCGGTAAAGGTGAAACGGATTATCAACGTGTTTTAGAATGTGATTTATTTCGGCTGGTTCTGAATTATTACAACAATCGGGATAACTGGCGCAATCCACAGATAACGGATCAATCAATAGCCGATGTTTTTGACGTTCTGAAATTTCCGAATCCATTGCCATTTCCGATGACAACCGCTCCGGCAGCAGTTACAGAAAAATCCCGATTTCTCGGACAAAGCCAATCAAATTGGGTCAATCCGGGTCAGGTTGCATCGGTCAAAATTACCAAAGTGATGAATGTGCGGGTTTCCTATCATGAACGGATTACCGATACGGATTTGGATTCGAACAGTAACCAATTGACGAGATTGAGTTTTCGGAGTTACAGTTACATACTGCGACCTATTACGGGAACGATTGAAATTATCAATCAGCGGAACGAAGAAATAACGTTGCATTTAAACAGTTGCTTTCATCATGTGATCGGAAAACCTCCAAAAATAGACTTATCTCCAACAAAGCAATCGCTTTCGGTTAGAGATTATTTGCCCAACGACTTAATGGAGTTATTTTGGGAACTCCCGCTCAAGCCGGGTGAAAAGAAAACTATTACCATTACCGGAACTCGTTGGGTACATAACTGAACCAAAAGAACGATATATTTGTTTTTTTTTATTGTATCATTTCACTCGAATGCCGCATTCGAGTAAAATGATACAATGATTTTCAAATGCTTTCATGAAACTTCGTGCCTTTCGTGGTAAAAAATAAACTACGAAAAACACAAAAGGACATGAAAAAAAGATACACTATTTTTTAATAAGGTAAGATTGTTCGTAATAGTCTATTTTAATTTTTATTAGTCCTGCAAGGACTATTAAGTAAAATACTTTATTAACCGTATGCTTTAGCATACGGATAGGGCCAACACACCTTAAGTCCTGCAAGGACGACACTTTATTGGATCAATGTATTCGATTCCTGTTTGGAAATTTTTAATTGTCAGAACGAAGAGTTTTAAAATCACCATAGTCCCATCAATCATCGTTCGGACAACATTTTAAAAGTGTCGTCCCTGCGGGACTTAAGTTGTGGCGAGTTGTTGCCGTAAGCTAAAGCATACGGTTAATAAAGTGTCATCCCTGCGGGATAGACAATAGAATCATTCAAACCCAATGCAATTTGTACATGAATGATGAGAAAACTGATTGATGATAAAATAGACAGTTACTTAGAAATGTGTATTTTCTAACCGTTTATAGTATATAAACCTTTTAACGAAACATTATTATGACCCGTATTATTTTAACCCGTATTATTCTGAATTGTTGTGCCATTTATTTTGTATTCAATATCTGCCTTTACGCTGCGGAATTTTATGTTGCGCCGAACGGTAAACCTGATAATTCCGGTACGAAATCGGAACCGTTCGGAACGCTTGAAGCCGCACGCAACGCCGTTCGGTCTGCCCGTAACTCTAAATCAATTCAACCGGACGAATCAGTTACAATTTATCTCGCTTCGGGAAAATATTTTTTGAACCAAAGTTTTGAACTGAAACAAGAAGATTCCGGTACAGAAAATAAACCTGTTATTTATCGTTCGGAAAAACCGTTGGAGGCGGAATTGATCGGCGGTATTGCCGTTCCGGTTTCTGCGTTTCGGAAAATAGATGATCCGGCAATTCTGAAACGGCTTGATCCGGCGGTTCATGATAAAGTTTTCGTTGCGGATTTGAATGCGTTGAATTTTCCTGTGATGAAACAGTGGGGTAATCAATTCAAAGGTCGTCCCGACTCGCCGCCGGAACTTTTTTTCAATGAAGAACCGATGACGATTGCCCGTTTTCCCAATCAGTCGTGGGCTGGATTCAAAACGGCTCTTGATAACGGGTTGCCGCACAACGAAAAAACCGATGAAACCAATAAAAAAGCGGCAGAAAAATCAGGCGTTACATTTGTTCATCCTGAAACGGATACGAAAAAACCGCACGGCGGTTCTTTTTTGTACGATGAAGAAACACTGAAAATTCGCGATCCTGAACGAATTGCCCGATGGAATCCTGAAAACGGAATTTGGCTTTGCGGTTACTGGACGCATGATTGGTCGGATGAAGTTCTCAAAGTTGCTTCGATTGATTCGAAACAAAAAATCTTGACGTTGCTTGGAGTTCATAGTTACGGAATTGGCGGGCAAAGTTGGACGGGTTATTCGGAACGGCGTTATTTTGCAATGAATCTGCTTGAAGAGTTGGACGCGCCAAGAGAATGGTATCTTGACCGCAAAACCAATCAACTCTTTTTTTATCCGCCGAAAGAATTGTCCGGTTCGTCGATTATCCTTTCGACATTGGAACAACCGCTCGTGTTGCTTAACGGAACAAATTTTGTCCGCTTTCAGGGAATTTCGTTTGGTCTGACATTTGGTAACGGAATTGAGATTCGGGGCGGAACGAAAAATGCGGTTCTTGCGAGCCGGATTTTTGCAACAGGGCGTCACGGTATTGTTCTTAACGGCGGAACAACAAATTTAGTTCGCGGTTGCGATTTATACCATATCGGCGGAACCGGTGTTTCGATTAACGGCGGAGACCGTAAAACATTGACCGCAGGCGGACATCGTGCGGTGAACAATCATCTCCATCATTTCGGACGTTTGAATCGAACTTATTCAGGGGCGTTTGGTTTGTACGGAGTTGGAAATATTGTTCAAAATAACCTGATTCACGACGCGCCGCATCTTGCCATTGCTTACGGCGGTAATGAAAACCGGATTGAGCGCAACGAAATTTATCATGTTGTTCAGGAAACAAGCGACGCCGGCGCATTGTACACCGGACGCGACTGGACAACACAAGGAAATATCATCGAAGAAAATTACATTCATGATCTCGGAACATCTGATTCGCACGGGACAATGGGCGTTTATCTTGACGACTGCGACAGCGGCGATACGATTCGGCGCAACGTT
>JAIROD010000539.1 GCA_031257725.1 Planctomycetaceae bacterium
ACGGAATCGCAACAACTGCCTATTCTAAAATGGTGAAAATTTCCATGCCCGCATGGTACAATATTTAAACAACTTCGTAACAGTCTATTTTTATTTTCAACCTATTAATTAATAGTTAACGACGGGGTTTACCCCGTGTTGTTGTTGGGTTGTAACTATTCAGTTGCGGTCAATGTTCCTTTTTCTGTCCCGTTAGGGACAATCTATTGGTAGAAAATGATGTCGATTAAAAACGCACGTCCCGTTAGGGACGAAATATTGGTAGAATTTGTTATACCGTTTTCTACCAAGATGTCGTCCCTAACGGGACGGGAATATTCGGAAATACAACCAAACCACTGAATAGATACGTTGGGTTAAGCCGAACAACGCGGGGCAAGCCCACCAAGCCCACGCCGTTGACTTTCGATAAATTCTGAATGATGAGCGATCCGTTTTTTCGGACAACCACGACTGAATAGTTACAAAAAAACTTCTTGACAGACAATACCCCGTTAGGGAAACATGTTGGTCGAAAACTAACCAATGATATATGGTGAACGTTTAGGTCTTGCAACGAAACGGTTTGCCTGTTCATCATCGAACACCGTTTTTTCGGCGTCCCATTTTAGCGGTCGGTTTAGTTTATACGTAATGTTGGCGAGTTGACATGCGGTAGCGGTGGCGGCGCCATAAAAAAAGTCTTGGAACGGACGCAACCGGTTACGAACACAGTACGCGAAATCATCCTGAATTTTTCCGGTTCCGCCGCTGTAACGCCGAACATCAACCGCATGAAGCGGTTTAATTTTATCGCGGTCCTGTTGATGCCGAAATTCCCGCTCAGAACCAATTAACGTAATATCGTGTCCGCCTTTGACATGATGAATTTTAATATCGCCGGGATAAACCCATGTTAAATAATCTTCGGGATTGGCTTCACATTTTGGCGGAAGTATTTCAATGGGTTCCAGGTGGTCAATTCCGAGAGCATACAGAACGCCGCCGAGTTTGTGTGCTCCCCAATCGGCAAGGAAACCGTTACCGTAATCCCAAAACCGCCGCCAGCCGCCGCCGTAACTGCCGCTACAACGTTCTGCGTTGTACGGAGCCCAGGGTGCCGGTCCAAGCCAACGATCCCAATCAAAACCGGCAGGAATCTCCTGTTCAGGAAGATAGCAATCCTGTGGAGGACCGCCAACCTGAAGAAATGCCTCCTTCACTTCGCCTAACGCTCCGCTTTGCACAATAGGCGCCATGTAACCATAATCTTCCATAACCCGTTGCGAACCACTCGTGCAAACCCGATTGTATTTTCGTGCCGCCGTAACAATCTGACGGCTTTCCATCGGACAAAGCGTCAATGGTTTTTCACAATAAATATCTTTTCCTGCCTCACAAGCTTCGACAGAGATTTTGGTATGCCAATGATCCGGCGTTGCAATAGCAACCACGTCAATATCCGCACGATCCAAAACATCTTCGTAACGGCTGTAGGATTTACAATCGGTGTTACCGTAAGTTGAATTGACACGGTCTGTTCCGGTTTTCAATCGTTTTTCATAACAGTCGCAAACGGCAACAACCCGAAAATTTTTCCGGTCGCCAAGAAATCCGCCGATAATATCACTGCCGCGATTCCCATAACCGATTAACGCCATAACAAGTTGTTCACTTGGCGGAACAACGCCTTCTCTGCCCAAAACGGAGGAAGGAAGAACCAACGGTGAAACGGCGGCAGTTGCTGCGGCAGCAAGAAAACCACGACGATTCATTGTAGAAATAGAGGAAAACATAAAAAATCTCCATTCAAAAACTTCATTGTAACTACAAAATGAAACCGCAACATATCGGAAACGGTTCATTCCAAACTTAGAAAAACTTCGCCAATTATAACAAGAACCAATTGTTCCGTCAATATGATTCTGAAATGATTGCCAATTATATTCCTAGTGTTCACAGGCTGGTTGTTAAATCAGGTGGATTTGGGGCTGGCAACCGTAGGTGAAAACCATTCTCTGAAAGGGTTTTCACCCATGATATACGTCGGCGTACTCGCCGACATGGGTATGTAAAATAGCCGTAACTATTCAGTAGCGATCCTATTTATTTATATCATCAGTCCAATAATCAAGAGGTAGGCAACCGCTCGCCGAAGGGTTTTCACCTACGGTTGCGTTGCCGATAGGCAACAGTAAATCAGATTCGATTGGGTCATTTGTGTTTCTGACTGGTTTGGAAACTGATTGCTGGCGGGAAACAGGGGCAAGTCGTCTATCGCCGTATTAGTATTTAGTAAAAATGTTTCGGCGAGCGGTTGCCTAGCATCGAATGACCAATCTACGGAATAATTAAAAATCGTTTTCGGCAATGACCGAAAGAAAAAAATGGAAAATGTTCATTTTTTGTCCTGTTAGGGACAATATATTGTGTAGAAAACTCTATTCCTTCCCACACTTCCGTGTGCAACATAATCAATTTTGAAATTGGCATTTCGGTTGAAATACAATTCACTACGTTTATTCAGTCAAAAAAGTTTCAATATCCAAAATTAAATATAGGTTACACACGGAAGTTCCTGACAACGAAGAGATTAAGGAGAAAAGAAATGGAGAAAAGACACACGCGGAGAAAAGGTTAGGGGTTAATAGGGGTTAAGGATTGGTGATTAAGGATTGGCGGTTAAGGATTGGTGATTAAGGGTTAAGGATTGGTGATTAAGGATTAAAGATTGGTGATTGAGGATTTGGTGATTTGGGATTAGGGGTTGTGGGGTTATTATCCGCTTTGGCGTACTAACCCCTAATCCCTAACTCTTAATTCAAGGACGTAATTGGAATTTTGCTACGAGTTGTTGGAGGTTGGTTGCCATACTGCTCATTTCATTGGCAGCACTGGCGGATTCTTCGGCGGCGGCTGAATTTTGTTGAGTTACGGAATCGATTTGCTGAAGACCGATGGTAACTTGTCCGACTCCTTGTGCTTGTTCATTGCTTGCGGTGGCAATTCCGGCGATTAAATCAGTTGTTTGTTTAATTTGTTTGACAATTGAGTTGAGCATTTCGGAGGTACGCTCGGCAACTTCACCGCCGGTAAGAATTTCTTTACCGCTGGTGGAAATCAGGTTGGTTGTTTCTTTTGCCGCTTTGGCACTGCGTGCCGCCAGATTCCGAACTTCTTCGGCAACCACCGCGAAACCTTTACCGTGAACTCCGGCACGGGCGGCTTCAACCGCTGCATTCAGTGCCAACAGGTTTGTCTGGAACGCAATATCATCGATCACTTTAATAACACGTTGAATTTCATCTGAATTTTTTGTAATTCGTTCCATAGCGACGGTCATGTCTTTCATTGCTTGTTGACCGTCTTCTGCGGCACCGGATGCTTTTTGGGCGAGGTCACGGGCTTGACCGGCACTTTTGGCGTTTGTTTTGGTTTGGCTGCTGATTTCACTCATGGACGCGGTGATTTCCTCCAGTGATGCTGCTGATTCCTGAGCACCGTTGGACAATGTTTGTGCGGCACTGGAAATTTCACCCACTCCTGTTGAAAGTTGTTTAACACTCTCATGGATTTCGTGTAAAACGTTATTGACTTGTTCGAGCATTTTGCCAAGATTCCGATTCATTGTATCCAGCGAACTTTTTTCCTCGACGGTAACACGCCAATCACCGGAGGCTAACATATTCGCCATCTCATCGATTTTTTTGTAATCGTTTAAGACGAGATTGAGACCGCGAACCAGATCGCCGACTTCATCGTTGCGGTTAAGCAGATCCGGTTGGATTTCAATACTCAAATCACCGTCGCCGACAAGCCGTTTCACCACATTGAGAGCATGAAGCAATCCTGAAGAAATATTCCGGCTTAGTACGGTACTGATAATAATGACAAACAGCAACGCCAAGCCGGAAACACCAAGAATCATTCCAATAACTTTATTTGTTGTTTTGTCGGTGGAAGTTTGAATTTCTTTTGTTAGGGCGGTAAGTTGCTCGACCATTCTTTCGGTTGTTTGTTCCATTTTTTCGCTATACTGTGTTCTGCTGACAGCGGACTGTTTTTGAACCTGAGTACATTGAAGTACGGCATCCAGACCTGTTTTCCACTGTTTAATCGTACTGATTGCCGTCTCAATCACATCAAGATGTTCTTTTACCAGCGGATTCATTTTGACAGCATCCATTTCTTGCAACAGGTTTTTAATTCCCTCGTTGATTTCCGTTCGGAATTTTTCTTTAACTTGAATATCTTTTGATTCTTCCAATTGATAAAACCGGCGGCGGGCATCCTGCATTCGCGATGTTGCGAAGTCAAAAAAATGCTGTAAATCCACCATTTCTTTGTGATAATATTGTTTTCCGCCTTGTTCGATGGTTGTTTTTTCGATGGACTTACTGATAACGTTGCTGCATTCCTTGAGACTGCTCACGACAAAACGTCCGGAATCCACGAGAAATTTGAGTGTTTCCGCACGTTTTCGTTCTTCCTGATACCAGATCGTATCACTTTTAACAAATTCCGCATAAACTTTTTCGACCGTTTCGAGTTCTTCACGGCTTGGCGGTTGTAACAGTTCACGGATATGGTTTGCCATTTCTTTCATTTGTTCGTCATATTTTTTGCGTTCCTGTTCGTATTTCAAATCGAGAGTAATTTCGGCATTTAATGTTGTTACCATTGCTTTGAGAACAAGATGTCTTATCTGCCGGACACTTACTTGAAGTTCTTCCGTGCCGACCACTCCTTTCATATTGGTATTGGCGGTTTTCATACCGAGCCACGAAGTTGCAGTAACAAGAAACAATAAAACTAAAATGATAATAAAACCGCCGATCAATTTTGTTCCGATTTTATATTTATTTAACATACCGGAAAACTCCTGTAACTTAGGAATTATTTTTATACCAATATTTTGGCATGACGTATAAACCGACGGGGATGTTTTAAGTGAGTTTTTTCGTTTTTTTTCGGTTTGAGTGACTTGCTATTGGCATTTTTAGAGAGCAACATAAAAAATGTCAAGGAAATTCCGGAAGCTTAATAAACTTCTTTCGCCTGAAAATTCGGTTTTGAACGCGGAAAACTCGGAACACACAGAAAATAATGACTGAAATTCCGTATTCATTCGATAATTTCAGTGTTCAATACGGCAACAAAAAAAC
>JAIROD010000608.1 GCA_031257725.1 Planctomycetaceae bacterium
TTCCTCCGAATGACCACCCCTAGCCCCTCCGAAGGAGGGGAATAATTCCCCTCCTTCGGAGGGGCAGGGGTGGTAAAAAATAAACTTCAATCTCCGAAAAATTCCACTGATATATTACCAATTTTTTATTTGCTGCCCATTTGTTAACGACGGGGTTTACCCTGTGTTTTAGGGTTAAGTTGAACAACGCGGGGCAAGCCCGCGCCGTTAACGTTCGGTAAATTCCGAATGATGAGAGATTCCCCTTTACTCATTATCTGACCAGACCGGGAGAAACATCAAGGTCAAGTGTTTCGAAAAGTCCGGCATGGAAACGTTCTAAAGCGATGGCGCCCATAACGGCGTTGTCGGTACACAACGCCGCCGGAGCAATAAAAAGACGAATAGGTTCCTTTTGGGCGGCGTTCTCCATTTTCCGACGAAAACAACTGTTCGCCGCCACGCCGCCGCCAACACACAATGTCCGCATTCCGGTTGTTCGTAACGCCTGAATGGATTTGCCGACCAGACAATCAACAACCGCTTCCTGAAAAGAAGCGGCAATATCCGCAATTTCTTGTTCTGATAATTCAGCGGCAATTGTTGCCGGATTGGTCGTTTTACCTTGACCGACAAGCCGGTAACGTACCGCCGTTTTCAAACCGCTAAAACTGAACGCCAAACGTTCCGGTTCTTCAAGCAATGATCGTGGAAATTTGTACGCTTTGGGATTTCCTTTTTCCGCCGCTTTTTGGATGGACGGTCCGCCCGGATAAGGCAAACCAAGCATCGCCGCCACTTTATCAAACGCTTCACCCGCCGCATCATCAATGGTTCCGCCCAGCGGAGTGAAATCGAGAGGAGTCGCGCAACAATATAAATTTGAATGTCCGCCGCTAATAATCAAACCAACACAAGGAAACGGGTCTTCTCGAAACGCAATTTTGCAGGCGTAAATATGCGCCTGAAGATGATTGACCGCAATGAGCGGTTTCTTTAACGCAACACAAAGCGTTTTCGCCGCCGAAAGACCAACCAGCAATGAACCGGCAAGACCCGGCGTAGTCGCAACCGCAATCGCATTCAGATCGGCAAGTTGGATTTTGGCACGGCTTATTGTTTCGTCAATAACAGGAACGATATTTTCCAAATGAGCGCGGGACGCAATTTCCGGTACCACGCCGCCGAATTTTTGATGCAATTTATCCTGCGACGCAACAACGCTGCCGAGAACTTCAAGCGAATCGGTAATCACCGCCGCCGCCGTTTCATCACAAGTCGTTTCAATGGTCAAAATCTTAATCATTTCGGAAATTTTTAAAAACGATTACTCCCTTCGTCCCATTACTCTAACAATCCTAATGTCCCCCAAAATTTTCCCTAGCGTTCACAGGCTGGTTGTCCAATTAGGTCAATTAAAGTAGAACATTGCGAGGTAGGCGATCCGTCCGCTGGACGGTCGCTACGGTTGAGATTTCACTGACACCAGGAAGGTTTGTTCCTGTCTATCGCACATCGATTCAATAATAAACCTAAACCGTTTTGCTGGGGCAAACCGTTTGGGAATCAGTGAAATCTCAACCGGCGCAACCTTTCGGCGAAAGGTTGCCTACCATCAAATGACCAATCTACTGAATAATTACTTCGTAATTTTGATTTCGAAGAACCGAACAACGACGTAAAACCATCAAATGTAATAGTTTGTCCTATATCAGGTGAATTCAAATAATCAAAACCTTTTACATAGCGGTACATCACCAGCGGTTCAGTTGTTTTGTATTTGAGTGCTGCCCGTTGCACATTAGCGACATGTTCAACCACTTCTTTCCAATCCATGTCAGGCTCACCGTCTTTACCAACACAACTCAATGTTTTTCTTCAACTTCTTTTTGCCATCGTTCACGTTCCATCGCTACCCAATTAATATATTTTTTCTTGTACGTTTTTTCTATCCATTCTCTAGCCCAACGATATGACGCACTTGGAAGGTTTATATTTTCCAAAATCAATTGTTCCAAGTTTTTAAGTTCTGTTTTGCTCCGTCAGAATGCAAAACAAAACCACGTTTCGGATTAATTCCAATAAGCGCAGTTGTCTCATTAGAAAATATAATCGTTGGATAAACATCCAAAAACGACGCAGGAGGAATAAGACGATATGTAAAAGGTTCATCTGTCATACGTCCACGATTTCCCCAATATACTGCATCTTTCTGATTTTCAGTTTTTTCTACAGTCATTGTATATCTCCTTTTATTATATTATACCATAAAATATAAACAATACAATTCTAAAACTCAACAACATCTGACGGTATCACTTCAACTATCATTTTAGGCGGATCCGTTGTTACATAACGTTCTAATAAACGCACCATCGTTCTATGCGGAAGCGCAATTTCATCTAAACTCTGAAACGATGTACCATTATTCCCTATTGGAATAAAGCGGTGGTTGCTAAATTCGGGCGCGCGGATAAGGTATAAATATTACTAATTTTCCCCTTACCCCATTATCCGTTTATGAGCCGAAAACGTCTCGTTTATTCATCGTCCTTTAAAGCGAAAGTTGCGCTTGCGGCAGTGAAGCAGGATCGAACGATTTCCGAGCTTGCGTCGCATTTCAAGATTCATCCCCAACTTGTTGCGAAATGGAAATCCCACCTGCTTGCGACTGTCGAAACGTGTTTTCAAGATGGTCGCAAAAAAGTGAAACCTATCGAACCGAGCATGGAACAATTGTATCAACAAATCGGTCAACTCAAAGTAGAGTTGGACTTTTTGAAAAAAAAATCTGAGGAGTTCTCCGCGTTGTAAGCCCCTGATTGACGGTCACCATCACTCGGTTACGATTACAAAGCAATGCGAACTATTATCGTTTCCCCGTTCAAATTTTTATTACCAACCCGTCGTTGTTTCGCCTGTCGATCTCGATTTGATGAGCCGTATGGATCAGTTTCATTTTGAACATCCGAGTTACGGTTCTCGCCGTCTTGCTCGTCAGTTTGACCTGAGCCGTTACGAAGCGAAAAAGATGATGCAATTGTTACATCTCGAAGCGACTTATCCGAAACCAAAAAACAGTATTCCCCACGAAGAACACAAAAAATATCCGTATTTATTGCGTCATATTAAATCGTTACATTCCAACCATATATGGTCAACCGATATAACGTATCTTCCGTGGTTAATGGATTTATGTATTTGGTTGCGGTGATGGATTGGCACAGCCGTATGATATTAAGTTGGCGATTGAGTAACACGATGTAGGTGAATTTTTGTATCGAATGTTTACAATAGGCGTTTGACAATTTCGGCGAACCGGAGTATTTTAACAGTGATCAAGGTTCTCAATTTACGTCGCCGAAATTTCAACAATTGTTTACCGGTCATGCAACAAAAATCAGCATGGACGGCAAGGGACGTTGGGTTGATAACGTTTTTATTGAACGCTTTTGGTGGACATTAAAGTATGAAGAACTGCACTTGAAACGTTACGAAACAGTCCATGAATTGTCGTCCGGTTTGGACGAATTTATCCGTTGGTACAATAATGAACGAATTCATTCGTCCTTATCGTACAAAACACCGGTCGAGGTGTATTGGGGCGGAGCCGGTGAAGTACAAAAACCTGTTGAACTTCCAACTCGCTGGTAGGTTTTCGGAGGCATGAGTAAAAAAGTCCTATTGAAAAAAAAACGTTATAGAAAAAAAACTCAATAGCCGAATAAAACTATTGAGGTGAAGTTAGGACTTCCTTAGTTTGGCTATTCCTGACAGGTTGTTCCTCAACAGTGCCTGCGTCCGCTTCACCAAACAAGAATATTTTAACAAATCTCTTGCAAAAAACAATCCCTATTTCAAAAAAATAAAGTGAAACAATTATACCTTATTAGAAGCCAATGCGCGCCCGAATTTCTCGACCACCTCAGGACTATATAGATTTCCAAGAATAAATGTAGTTTCGCTAAAAGCACCAAACATTAGTGCACTACCAAGTGCTATAGAGACTATTGGTCGTATCAATCCATTAAAACGACACCAACTTGACGTGTTAGAAAAATACTTTAGAGATAATCCATAAATTATATGTTTACAAAGTTGAAATTTAGAGAAAAGTAACGAAAGAGTTTATCTTGCTTAATTTTAAGTTACAACAAAAAATAATTTGAAACACATGAATACTGTGATTTTTCATCAAATTTCATCACCTGAAAAATAAAAGATTATAACAGATTTTTGTGAAAAAATTAATTTTTTTTTAAAAACTCCCTTCTTTTTAGACAAATCCTGTTATACTTGTAATAAACATGAAAGCATTATTTGAAAATCAAAGCGTATTCGTTTGCCAATATTGGATGATACCATTTTTATTTTTTGTGTTTGTAATTATCTTGATAGGCATAGAACCAATTTATTCAGATGAGCCAATTTATTCGAAAACCGATTTATTCTTGCAAGAATGGGATCAAGATGAACAAAAGAACAAGGATGCAGCTCGTTCAGTATATAAAAAGAGGATAGATGCATTTTCCTATTTATCGCGAGAAACGAAAGAGCTTGGATACGCTTTAGCATCTGATGATTTTAGAACTGCAGATTCTTTGGCTGACAAAGCTGATTTAAATGCGAAAACCCCAGACGGCGACAATTTCCTTTATTGTTGTGCTCATTATGGTGTTTCTGATATTGTATATCCTCGTAGAATACAGTGGCTTATCAATCATGGATTAAATATTGAACAGATGGTTGATTGTGGAATTCATGGTTCACTGCAAGATGATGGTTCGTTCAAGGAAATGCGAATCTATGAGACACTCATTGAAAACAATGTGAGTAATCCCTATGCTATTTTTTATCTTGCAGAAGAACATCCTGATATTGTGAATCAAAAAAATCCAGCGACAGGAAGAACACCATTAGGAAGAGCAGCATATTCTGGAAACAATAATTCAATCGAAGTTTTGCTCGCTTATAATGCTTCAATTGATTTACCAGATGACAAAGGGAACACTCCGCTGATTGAGGCAGTTATCCATCAGAACTATAGTACCGCTCTTCTTTTGGTCAGTTATGGAGCCAATGCAAACATACCGGTCACTGTAAATGAGTTTAATCAAGCCACAGGAAATACTGATTTAGTGAAATACGAGAATGTACTGGATTTTTTAGTTCGGTCAACAAGATCAATTGAAGAGAACAAACACTATGAAGAGAAAGTCAAAAACTATGGTTTTCTTGACAGAGATATAAAATTCAACGCGAAAAAGGCACTTATCACTCTTCTAAAAAAGCAGGAGCGTCTCAAACAACTGGAACGTCCGAACGATCAAGAGTGAAAAGATATTTTCTCACACTTTCAATTTCGGTTTTTCAGACAATGTTCACTGTTCGTCATGTGATTAAACGTAATAGATTATTGAACAACACGCAGGTGTTGCGCTGTTTGGTGTTACAAGTACCAATCCCTGCGCTTGTCCATGAATTGTTCTAGGAGCATCAAGTAGCCCTATCAAGTGAAAATTTAGTTATTTTTATTTATTGTGTAGTGTTAAGGCGTACGATGAACCTGCTCGCTTTTGACCATGTCGGGCTCATCGCAATTTTGGCATGTACCGTTATTGATAATTGCTACAACAATGAGCTGTTCCGCGTCGGTCGAAAATGGGTTCATTCAAACCTGTTACCTAAAACATGCCACATCGTGACTGTCAAATTGGCATCGTCAGAAATCAATACCCACTCAGACCAACCATGACCCCTCGAAACTTTGAAAAACCCTTTTTGTTTCATTCCTGAACAAAAGGTGGTCGATCTGTCCTATTTTCATCATGTAACTCTTATTATTTTTTTGTACAAATTTATTTTATCATGGTGTTTTCATTTTGAGTCCTCTCTTGACATGAAATGATTTTA
>JAIROD010000665.1 GCA_031257725.1 Planctomycetaceae bacterium
GAATAATTTTCAGAAGAAAAACGAAAAGACCGGAACAACGACAAACCGAAAGGACTTGTTGTACTCAATTTCAAAACCGGCATCGGTTCCGCCGTCTCCTTGTGATCAATCGGCGACAACCCTGTTGACTCCGCAATACGTAAATTCACTTCGGAACTGTGAAATAAATCAATCTGTCCCCGATGAATTCCCGCATCGGGAACCGTTAAATTCGGCAACGATAAATTCTGTGTCAGTTTGTCCGTCTCCTGAGGAGCGGACAACAAAATCGACAATGTTTCGATTTTTTCCGCCGGTTTAAGAAGTTCTACGTCAATTGTTCTTATGTTGGAATTTTCCTGTACAATATTCCAACCGCGAACATTTTCACCGGCAATTTCCGCAATGAGATAATCTTTCGGCAAACATAAACGAAGTATTTCCCATTTTCCCCGACTGATACGAAATATCGGAGTCCAACGTATCCAAACGCCGCCTTCCTGAATATCGTACCGAATAATCGATTCCACTTCGAGACTCCGGTCAACATTTTCTTCCGACACCGCCGATCGCCATTGCCAATGAAAAAAACCGTTAGGTTCGTGAGATGTTTCGATTATTTTTTCATTTGTGTTTGTGATATTTATATTTGTGTTCGTATTCGTATCCATCGTTTTTGTACCGAAAGACCATTTTTTCTTGTCAAGCGGATAACCGGTTAAAAGATCGCCGGGTTCGTCGGGCAGCGTCAATGAAATTTTCGATACCGCCGCAACCGGAAGTTTGCCCGCCGCAATCCGCCAACCGCCCTGACGTTGAATCCGAACACGAATCCCGAACAATAATTCATGTCTGCCGATGCCTTCAACCAGAAGCAATGTTTGGCGATTGCTTGTCGAATGAAGCATTGCCGGTTTGCCGTCGAGAAGCGGTTGTATAAAAACACCGTTTTCCAACGACAATGGAACAAACACCGTCCGATCCGTAAAAACATCAATATTGATCTTTCCTTGTAACAAAATATCATTGCCGTCGGTCGGCAATTTTGTTTGATATTCGGCGGCGGAAACAGCAAACGGAACAGCAAAATTTTGTACATTTTTGCCGCTTTGAATTTTTTCGTTTTGTTTTCGGATAATTTCGAGTGTTGCGGTGTATTGACGGCAGGGAACCAGCAGCGTTTGATTAGGTAACGTTAATTTGTCGGGATCGGGCAGCGAGTCTCCCAAAAGATTGTCCGAAGAATACGGTACGATAATTGCGTTTTCGGGAAACTGAATTTTCGGAATATTTTCATTTTGTTCTGCGGCGTGAACCGGTAAACACAGGAACGCAAAAAATAAAACCGAAACAACCGCCGTACCGGAAATTTTCGATTCGGAATTTTTTTGATCCGAAAAATTTTGTTCCGAAAAACTCTGTTCGGAAGAATTTCGGTCAACTTTTATCGAAACAATTTTTGACCAAAGAGCATGGACGAGATAAACGGCACCGGTCAATGCCGCTCCGTAAACAAGAGCATTGAAAATTGTTGCGAATAATTCGAGACCGGGTATGAAAATTAAAATTGTTCCTAAAATCAAAAGTCCGAACACAAACGATGTCCGGCGTTGACGGGATTGACCATGATGAATCAAACTCAAGCCAATCAGAATAACAACCAAAAACGTAACCCAACCCCAATGTTGCCCGACGGTAATACGAGATAATTGCACGTAAATCTCCTGTGCGTTTCGGTTGCCGATGACGGAATAGCCGTCGGCGAGATCCGTTGAATCTTTTTCCGAAACAATAATTGTAACAGGTTGTATCGATTGAAGGCGGCGGATGAATTGTTGTTTACCGGACGGCGGAAATTCTTTTTGTTTCGATAGCATTCGCTTAAATACCGAGTCCGATTCCGACAATTCCTGCGCCGGTTCGGATTCTGGTGTTTGCTGCGTCGGATTTCTGTATTGCATATCGAATTGTGCATCGAAATTCTTATTGCTATCTTGTTTCTTTACTGCCATACCAACAATCTGTTCATCATCCTGTAATAGTTGAGCAGTTGAGAGATGTTGAGTTGATTCATTTTCTGATAATTGTGGTTTCGCTAAATTTCTGCTGTTCAAAAAAATAACGGGATGAAAAGTCAGTACATTAAAGAAACCGACAACACCGTGAAAAAGTTGGAACAATGCCGGTTGCGATTCCTGTAATAACAAATCGCCGATCCGAATAATTTTATAACTTTTAGGCGGAATAATATTCCACGATGTCTGCATTACCTGAATTTTTTCGTTTCCGTTTTTTCTGTTAAGCGAAAGAGCGGGAAAATGCAGAACCATTGATTTTTTTGAATCATTAATAGGGTTCATTTGACGATGGTAAAGCAGTACAAGCCGCCGGAAATCGTTATTGTTACTCGCAGAAACCGGAATCAAAAGATCATCCCCGACACGTTGCGCTTTGATCGGTTCACCGTCAAGCGTTATCGACCAAAGTTTATCCGATTTATTAAGCGTTGTTCGGAGATTCGCCGTTCCTCCGGCAATTTGAATTTCATACAAAACCGAATAAAGTACGCCGGTATTCGAATCAAAATCGATACGAGTATTCGATTCCGCCGCATTCGTCCGGTCAATTTTTGCTGTTACAGAAACATGACGTATCAGCGCGGAAAGAAGTTCTGCGGTCTGATTTTTCCGAACATTAATCGTTATCGGATTTTGGGGATCAGTTACAGAATAAACGCCGAGTAAGCGTTTGCCCGGACGATAAACCGCAACAGAAATTTCTCCGGCATCAACGGAACGTAAAACCGGTTTACCGTTGCGCTCCATCGGAATGGTAAGATCAAGTTCCTCGTCGCCTTCAACGGCAATAAGTCCCGATTGCCACGCGGTATTTTCCACAATAACCGTCGGTAATTCAAACGAAGTTTCCGTATCGATATTGGTAAAAATTTGTTCGTCAACCGGTTGTTCAAAATTGACGCCGATTTGTACTTTACCGCTCGTTGGTTTCTCGAACAAAATTTTCCATCGCCGAAATTTTTGTCCGTTTATTTCGGTTTCTTCACTTAACGTTTCTTTAATATTTAGTCCGTTGAGTCCCTGAATTGTCGGAGTCGGCGGCGACGAAGCCGGAAGCAACACCGTTAATTGCCGTACCGACGCTTGTTCAATAAAGCAGTCAATTTCATAACGGATATGAAATAACGCCGGTTCAAAACAATAAAACGAAATTGTTCGCGCTTTGAGACGCGGCTGTAATTTTTCCAAACGAAACGGCAATACAAAGGGAGTTGACGAATATTGGAACGATAAATTTCGATTGAGTGCGGTGAGATGTTCCGTTTGAGCCGGAACGATCTCCCAATCGTCTTCAAAATTATTTTGTACCGAAATAGTCCCTTGTTCATTCGATGAACCGTGAATCCGAATAACCGGATATTGCAACGATTTTTCAGTATTGTTTTGAAACCAGTCCTGAATACCGCCGACAGCCCGCAACGAAAATTGAACGGATTCACCGGCGGCAACTCCTTTTGAAAAACGAACAATTATTTTCTCATGATTCTTTTGGGGAATTTTTTCAGCAACATGTTCGGTTGTCTTTTCGGAATCTGTTGTCTTTTCGGAATGATTCGATTCCTTTTCTGAATGAACAGAACTTTCGGAATGAATCGAATTTTCGAAATTAACCGAACGAAAATAAAGCGGTTGTCCGGCAGCGTCGAGAACATTCAATACATTCCAGTTTTGAGGGATTTCAAGCGTTGTTTCAAAAATCTTTCCTGTTCGCGGCGTTATTTTTGCCGTATATTGAAGAACGGGTTCTTTTTCCGACAAAATCAAATTTTGTACCGTTTCAATAAAAGAATCCGTTTCCGTTCGGCTGAATTTTGCTGTAACGTTTTTATTCAATTCGTCTTTTCCCGGCGCATACCACGCGGACACCAAACGAAGCGTCGGCGAACCGGGCAGCAGTTCCAACGCACCCGGCGGAATCGCATCTTTAAGCGATAAAGCGTTAATCGGAAAAAGACGGTTGCTTTCAACATGAGACATTTCAATGTCTTCATCCAACAGCAAGCCCAACACGGCGGAATGAACGGCGGTTTCCAACGGTTCAAACGAAGGAAAAGACCATTGTGTATCAATTTTTGTAAACTTAATTGCCGAAAGATAAATCGTTGTCAAACCGGGAACCTGTTCGTGAAACCGAATTGTCAACACATCGCGTTTTTCTTTTTCGTTCGATTTTTCCTCCGATTTTCGTACATTCCAGCGGTCAAGAAACACCGAGTGCACCTCCGTGATTTCAAATCCTTCCGGTACAAAAAAAGACGCTTCACGAACACCCTGATGCAATTCGTTAAGCGAAACGGTTGCGTGAAGCCGTTCGTAGTGTTCTGTAACTTCCGCAAACTGAACACTGCGTACCAATATTGCACTGTATTCCCCCTTTCGATGAGAATTGAGCGACATAAGAATTTCCGTTTGGTTATTTTTCGTTTCCGGCGGCAGGAGCAGATCAAAATATGTTGCGCCGTTTTCGACTTTTCGTGACAACACCGCCGCGCCGCCTTTTAATTCCACGTCGCCGGGAACCGACAACCGGAATGAAGTTTCCGTACCATAAGGCAACCGGAAATTCAAACGTTGACGTGTTGCGTCGATTTCCAACGGCGTTGTCAGGCGAAGCCGAAGCCGATAACGTTGTTTTCCGGAAAGTATCAATATTTTTTGTCCGTTATGATCCGACATGGCAACCGGTTGGCGGCTGTCGTCAAACACCGCTTCCAGCACCGCAATACGTTCCAACGGAAGCGGAATACTCACCGGATCATCCGTCAGTACGTCAATCTCAAGAACGCCGTCAATCACCGCGCGAAGTTCAGAAATTTCGACACGATAATCACTCGACAACAAAACCGCTTCCGCCGGCGGTTTGTCTTTATCCTGTAACATTTCCAAGCGGATTTCACGCGCTTGCCGGCTAAGAGTTTCAAATTCGTTGCGCTTAATCAGAATATGATTCGTTGCGCCTTCGAATAAAACGCCGAGTTGCGTTTCCGGTATGAATATTTCCCGATCCTGCGAAAAAACCGTTGCGGAAAATATCAGGGAAATAAACAAGAATTGGAACAAAAAAGAGAATTTAACGGTCATGGTTTCCGCTCCTTTCTTCGGTCGGAACCGATTCGGCAGATTGATTTTCCGATTGTAATTGATTTTCTGTACAAATTTGATTTTCGGCGGGAGTTTTAATTTCGTTATTGTTTTTCGTTTCAATATGTTGTTGCTTTTCAACATCTTGCCGATTCTTAGTTTTACGGTTGTTTCGTAAATAGGTAAAAAACTGATAACCGGCTTGGAACATCCAACAAACCGCAACGATTTTAACACCCCAGCCGGGAACTAATTGGGCGAATAAAAGTTGCGAAAAAGTCGGAAACGCAAAACCGAGCAACACACAAAGAATCACCAAAAAGATTGTGATCTGAAAACGCCTTATCCATGAATAACGCAACAGATAAAGACCGATAATAACAGTAATGATAAAGAAAACAACGCCGCTTCCCAAATCACCCCAAACATACACTTGAAGCGAATCGCCTTCACGCGGATGTAACGCAGAAAAAAGATACGGCGTTCCATCTACTAAAAAACTGTCCGATAATGCGTTCGGCAATTTTGAAAGCAAATCGGATAATGGAACGGAAACATCCGGTTGATTGATGACGTTAGTAAATTCCGAAGTAAATCCCGAACGGCGATAAAACGAAAAATCTTTTGACCAAATCCCTTTATCATAACCGGTCATGACCCATTCTTCCGGTACATAAACTGCAAGGTAAATTTTTTGTATCGCCGGTTCCGAAGAACCGCCGGAATCAGGAAAAGCGGGAATTTCGATACGATTTTTACAATCCGGCGGAATAAAATAACGAATATCGAGTAGGAACGGCGTGTCCGGCGGAACTGAAGTCAGCGGAATCATAAATCGCGGTGTTGTTCCGTCGGCGTTGTCTGTTTCCAAAACCACACGCCGACCGTTAATAGAAACACTGTCCATTTTTGAATTTGGCGGCATCGTAAAATCCAAGCGTTGCAACACGCTCCGAATCCGAAACAACGCTTGGGCGGAAATTTCCGTACCGAATTTTGAAAAATTCAGATTGGCGCGGACAAATCCTTGTTCGATACTCGTCCGTTTCACCTCTTCAATTTTGTAACGTGTTGCGATCAGTTGCAGCGACCAATCGTCATGAAATTCAAACGCCGCCGCTGCGTTTTTGATTCGATCCTGTTCGGCAATATCATATTGCGGATCAATCGGTTTGAGTCCTTTGGCGGTTTCGGATTCGCCGATATCAATGCTTTGTGATTTTGAAACAATAATTTGTCCCCAAATTCGGTCGGACGGTTGTTGTTTTTTCGGAAGCAGCCGCGGAATATCAATAGGGAGACTTTTCCCGATTTCGAGTTGTGCGAGTTCATCCTCCCACGTGAGTTCCAACATGCCTGTTCCAAACAAACTTGATTTCGTTGCAAATTCCCACGCGACATAACCTTCGGCAACATCATCCGGTTGCGGTACCATCATCAGTTCACGCCAGTCGGCAGCGTCATTTCGGGCATTGGAAGCCTTGCCTTTGACGGCTTTGCTAATATTCAGACGACCGGACAATTTTTCAGGAATATCAATTCGAAGCGATTTAACGGAACTGAAAAGAATTTCGTAATAAAATTTCGCTTCGTTTTTACACGACCCTTCGTCAATGCGCACGGTGCGGAGTTCTCGTAACGTCAATTGCGATTGACGGCGTTCGGCGTGAAGCGTCAATGTTGCGCCGGAATCGGCGGTAATGAATCCCAGTTGGGCGTAAATTTTGTTAAGATGCCACGCCGGCGATTGCAATTGTTGCAACGAAATCGGTTGTAAACCTTCAAAAGCAACGGGACTAATCCGCAGAGCAGGCTCGGCAAGAATAAGTAATTTTCCGTCCGATTGTTCCGCAATACCCTTGCTCAAAGACGGCAGAGTAATAGAAATATCAACCGCTTTTCCTGTCGGAACACGTAAATCCGTTTCGTTTAATGTTTTTTGAAATTTAACGGACAGACCGGCTTTTCCGATGGCTTTCCGTTTGAAATTAACGGTGAGCGTTTGTGTTGAGGCGTTATCGGCAAGCGGAGTCATCGTGTAGGAATCAACTTGAACCGGTTGATACGAATTTTCGTCCGGATTATTATCGGGACGAAAATTTACTTGCCGTCCTTCTGCATAGACCGGTTTATTACCGGCGGGAATTTCATACGAGACTTGAAATATTCCGGCTTTTTCAATATCAAATAGAGTCAGTATTTCCGTCTCCAACGTATGAGGGCGAATTTGTACACTAATTTGCGATGTTGCGATGATTCTTGGCTCCACCTTGCTGACTTCAAGTTCCAACATATAGGAGGTTGCCGGAATACGGTAGGCGGCATTCCATACGATGCCTGATTTCCGTAACTGTTCAGGAAGTTCCGAAGCATCCATGCGGAGTAAACCGGTTGTTGTAACTGTTTCAATATTCAATTCGCCGGCGGCACGAACCGCAAGAATCCCTTGCATACGTCCCGCATCAACAACCGATATTTCAGGAACAATTACTTTGGATTCGTTATTGTTGCGTAATTTTTCAAATTCCAACTGAACCGTTTGACGTTCCTTCGCCGGTTCGAACAATTCGATACGAATAATCTGAGCATCGTCTTTCGGTTCGACCGACCATTTACGAATATTCGGATCAAAAACTCCGGCAATCTTTTGATCCTTTGGAATCCGAAGCGCAAGATTGCTAATGGCGGCACGGCTAATCGAATAATCAAACCGTGCCGACGTACGCAAAATATTTTCGTCAATCGTTGTTTGCTGTAACAATTGAACGCTGGTCAGCGCATCCAGACCGGCGGCGCCTTCCGCTTTCGGAGTCCAGGCAATTTGAATTTTCGGTACCGTACCGACAAACGCTTCAAAAACCGTTTCATTTTCCGTTACTTTCTGTTCCGCAGCGGCAACAAGCGGCGTAAAATCAATTTTAACGCCGGATTCCGGTACAATAATTTTCCAACGTCCCAACGGAGATTGCGGCACGTCGAATGATACGGAATTACGCCCCGGCGATTTCTCAATGCTTTTGGCATAGTGTAATGTTAATTCAAGATGTTCCGGTTTTTGTTCTTTATTTTCACCGGAATCTGTTTCAGCGTGTTCTGTTTTTTTCTTTTCGACAAGAAGCCGATAACCGCCGTCGGGACTGCCGAGAATTTTCGCTTTTTCTTCGCCAATCACCGCTTTCGTGATTGCGGCATCGGCGAGCCGAAGCGGAATTTCATGCCAACCGTCTTTCAGAAGTTCAATTGAAACGGTCGATTCAACCAGAACAACCTCTTCTGTAATCGTTGCCGTGTTGGACGTTTCAGTAATCATCGCATTAACCGGAATTGTTACAGACGGCTTAACCGGTTGCTGCGCTCTTGCGGCATCCCACAAGGCTTTAAATTCGTCGTAGGGTACGAAAACACCACGACCAGGTTGCTCGAAAATATCCCGTAATTTTTCGTAAGGAATATAAATCGTCTTCTCGTTGACGGTTTTTTCACGAACCGTTTTTTCAGGAATGTTTTTTTCATTGACTGTTTCTTCCTGTCCAAATACAATTGAAACAGAAATCATCAAGACAAACCACAAAACCCAAAATCGACAAACATTTCGGAACATCATCATTTATCTCCTTTATGATTGTTAAACAAATATGATCTATTTCGGTAAATTGTCAGAAAACTTTACCCCCATTTTATCACAAATAATAAAAAAAA
>JAIROD010000772.1 GCA_031257725.1 Planctomycetaceae bacterium
ATTTAGAGGAGTACAGATATTATGCAAGAAGTGAAGAAAAAAATAGCGGTACTGATTGACGGTGATAATGCCGAAAGCAAGCTGATAGAACAAATACTTGGCGAGGCGGGAAAACATGGCAAAATAACAATCAAAAAGGTTTATGGCGATTTTTCCGTTTCGCATATTAACAAAAATTGGAGCAAGGAATTATGTAACTCGTATGCAATCCGTCCTATGCAAAAATATTCCTACACTTTGGGAAAGAATAGTACGGATACAGAGCTGATTATTGATGCAATGGACATTCTTCGTTCCCACTTGGTTGAGGGTTTTTGCATTGTTTCCAGCGACAGTGATTATACCGGTTTGGCAAACCGTATCCGCGAGGAAGGACGGTTTATTATGGGTATTGGGCGCAGTAAGACACCGTCGGCATTTGTAAATGCGTGTGAAATATTCATTTTCACGGAAATTTTAGAACTGCCGGAAAATGGACAACCTGAAAAGAAATTAGAACCGTCAGAAAATGAGCAACCCGAAAAGAAATTAGAGGAAACTCCGAAACAGAACAAAACAACAGTTCAGAAACCTGATGCGGGAGTTGGCAAACGGATTATTTTAACCCCTATCTCTTCGTTGTCAGGCATCAAACCAATCAGACAACGGGATATTGACCATGCTTTCAATATGGCAGTGAACGAAACAGGGTTAGCTATTTTTCCGCGTTTTCACGATGCCCTGAAACAGTCCAACCCAACATTCGATTATCGCAATTTTGGTTTCAATACTTTTCGCAAGTTCTGTGAGAATTTATCACCGACATATACCATAAGCATAGACGGCGCAACAATGGCGTTGAAAAAATCAGAATAACTTTTACCGTCATTGCCGCTGTAACGGATTGATTTGTTTTTTGTTACACATCTTGCATTCACTTGATTGATGTTTGTTGTTTTATGTTGCGATTTTATAAGAGGCAGGCAATGTTTCGTTGAAACGTTTTCACTAATATGGTGTACTCGCCGACTTGCCCCTGTTTACCGCCGGAAATCAAAAAATTTACAAATAGGTAGTACTATGATTTTTAGAGTAGATAAAACAAACCCGACTATCTTTACAACTGGTGCTTTTTTGCGACCAATGAAGGTAAAAGATACAGACGGTAACGATATTTATGTATGGTATGTTTGCGAATTTGTAGATGATACATTCAATAACGGTGTAATTTATAATCCACATGAAGTTGCCGGTAATCTTGAAACATTGGTAAAGGCAGCTCATAATAAGGACGACTGAATCCATTGGGCTTCAATGGGGAATCTCTCATCATTCAGAATTTACCGCAAGTTAACGGCGTGGGCTTGCCCCGCGTTGTTCGACTTAACCCTAAAACACGGGGTAAACCCCGTCGTTAACTATTAACTGTTAATTTATTAATTAATTAATTAATAGGTTGAAAATAAAAAATTGAATTATTAGAAATGCCCAAATGATAAAGGGTTCGACCATGCTTTCGTATAAATCCGCAATTGAAATCGATAAGATGAGAAGGGCGGGATTGTACGTCTGGCATGGCTTACAAATCGCTCGAAACCTTATTCGTCCCGGAATTACAACCGGCAAAGTCAATGACCGAATTGAGAAATTTTTCGACGATATGCAGGTCATTCCTCTTTTTAAGGGAGTTCCCGGTAAAGTCCCGTTTCCAGCTGTTGCCTGTATTAGCGTCAATGAAGAAGTTGTTCATGGAATACCGGGTTCGCGGAAACTTGTTGAAGGCGATATTGTCGGAGTTGATATTGGATGTAAAGTCGGCGGTTGGTGCGGCGATTCGGCGGTAACCTTTCCGGTCGGAAAAATTTCAGATAAAAAACAACATCTTCTTAACGTAACAGAACACGTTCTTCAAATCGCTATTGAAGAAATTCCTAACGCAACTTATTGGAATGAAGTTGCGAAGAATATGGAAAGTTATGCGAAAAAAAACGGTTATTCTGTTGTGGAAACGTTGGTCGGTCATGGAATCGGTCGGGAAATGCACGAAAATCCGCAAGTCCCAAACTACGTTTCGCGGGAAACTCTCCGCACCGGTGATTTCAAATTAGTGCCGGGATTAGTGATTGCCGTTGAACCCATGGTGAATGCCGGAACAAAAGAGGTACGCTTACTGAGTGACCATTGGACAATTATTACTGCGGATCATAAACCAAGCGCCCATTTTGAACATACGTTGGCAATCACCGTTTCCGGTGTACGCGTCCTGACCGGAGCACCAACAACTGAAGAAGAAAAAATAGATATTACTCCCTATATTTGATGTATTGGAAACTTCTAAAATTTCGTTTTTTAACCACAAAGTTTCCTGGAAATCTCGAATAATTCAGCATTTACCGAAAGTTAACGGCGTGGGCTTGCCCCGCGTTGTTCGACTTAACCCCCAAAACACGGGGTAAACCCCGTCGTTAACTATTAATTTATTAATTAATTGGTTGAAAATAAAAAATTGAATGATGAGAAAATGCCCTAAAATATATTTTGGAAAATTCTTTTTAAGAAAAAGTTTTTTTTTGCGGGAGGCACTACTTGCAAATAGTTTGTCAAGCCTTAAAATAATAACCTCATTTCAGTAAGTTGGTACGTCATTCGTAAAATTCGTAAACAATTTTGTAAATAATCCTGAATAAGACCTGTAATCTATTCAGGATATAACGTTAATCAGCTAATTACAAAGTAAAAGTAAAAGGTTTAAAGGCAGTATTATGAAAGTCCGAGCAAGTGTACGACGAATTTGTGAAAACTGTAAAGTGGTGAAACGTCGGGGGCGGGTTTATATCATCTGCGTCAATCCCCGTCACAAACAACGTCAAGGTTAATTTGTTTTTTAAAATATTTTACGTATAATTTTGGAGATTATTCAATGCCGCGTCTTTTGGGTGTAGATATTCCGAGTAATCGGCAAATTGTTGTTTCATTGACTTATCTTTACGGAGTAGGTCCTGCAACAGCACGGGAACTTTGCCGCAAAGCAGGTGTACCGACAACCGTGCGGGCAAGAGATTTAGGCGAAAACGACCTCGCCAAACTCGCCTCATTGCTCGATAACGATTATATTGTCGAAGGACAATTACGCCGTCAGGTGAATCAGAATATCACACGACTTCGTGAAATTGGTTGTTATCGTGGAATTAGGCATCGTAAAGGTTTGCCGGTTCGCGGTCAGCGCACTCGAACCAATGCCCGAACTCGTAAAGGTCCTAAGAAAACAGTTGCCGGAAAAAAAGGTGTCAAAGATTTACGGTAATAGTCATTTTCTGTGTGGATTTCCGCAGATTTATTTTAATAGGGAATTTTTAATCACAACGTTTTTATGAAAATCGCTTATTCTTAATGTTTCATTGGTTCCTAATGTCCCTTCACAAAATATTTTAAGGACACTAGGGACGATAGAGACTAAGGGGGCAAATTTAAGTAATTAGGTAAAAGGTATTTTTTAGAGATTCCCAATAGCCTATTGACATTGAACATCATAAAAAAACACCCCATTCAGAACTCATTAAAACAGTCAACTGAAAATATATTAACAGGTTAATTTAATCAACATGGCCAAAGTAGTTAAAAAACGAAAAGTCAAACGAATTGTTGCGGCGGGAGTCGCTCACATCAAAGCGACTTTTAACAACACTACCGTAACAATAACCGACTCCAAAGGCGACGCTCTTTGTTGGTCAACGGCTGGTACTTGTAACTTCAAAGGAAGCCGGAAAAGTACGCCGTTTGCCGGTCAGATGGCTGCACAACAGGCTGCGGAAAAAGCAATGAAGTTCGGAATGAAAGAGATTGAAGTGAGAGTCAATGGTCCGGGAAGCGGTCGCGAAAGTGCGATCACGGCTTTGCAACAAGCCGGTCTCGTCGTTAAATCCATTGAAGACGTTACGCCGTTACCGCATAACGGTTGCCGTCCCAAAAAACGTCGGCGCGTTTAATTTGTTGAAATTTACCTGGTTTGTTTGTTTGTTTGTTTGTTTCCGCTTATAAATAAAATAAGTACAATTGATCATTTTCACCTAGTTTGTTTTTGTTTCAATAGAAATCAATTTTATGGCACGTAATACAGAAGCAGTTTGCCGAAAATGTCGGCGCGAAGGTTTTAAACTTACCCTGAAAGGAAGTCGTTGCGATACTGAAAAGTGTGCGTTCAACCGCCGTTCCAACGCGCCCGGAATGCACGGAGCCCGAAAAGGAAAATTGACGGACTACGGCGTTCATCTTCGTGAAAAGCAAAAGGTAAAAAATTATTACGGTGTTCTGGAAAAACAATTCCGTAAATATTTCGGAATGGCAGAACGAATGAAAGGGAATACGGGAAAAGTTCTGATGGGACTCCTTGAACGCCGTCTTGATAACATTGTTTATCGGCTCGGTTTTGGTGCTTCACGTCCTCAGGCACGTCAATGGGTTTCACACGGTCATATTCAGGTCAATGGCAGACGGGTTGATATCCCTAGTTATTTAGTACGAATGGGCGATGTTATTACAATACGGAATCGTCCCAAAAGTACGAAGGCGATTAAAATTGTTATTGAAGAAGGTTTACGTGATGTTCCTGAATTTCTGTATCGGGACAATGCCGATATTCCCAAAGGAGTTGTGATGCGGCTTCCCACTGCGGAAGATGTTACATTACCGGTCGATTCGGCATTGATTGTCGAACTTTGTTCCAAATAATTTCAACAGTCCTTGCTGTTTTTTCCCGATTTCCCCCACAGTTAATTAGATTATTTCAGCGTCATTTTTGGAGGTTTCTCTATGCGTATTCGATGGCGAGGTTTGGAACTCCCCAGCAAAGTAACATGCGATCCGGACTCCTTAACGGAGACCTATGGAAAATTTATCGCCGAACCGTTTGAACGCGGTTTCGGTCATACGGTCGGTAATAGTTTGCGCCGCGTTTTACTTTCCAGCCTCGAAGGAAGTGCCGTAACGCGAATCAAAATTAAAAACGCCCTTCACGAATTTATGTCTTTGAAAGGCGTTTACGAGGATGTTACGGAAATTGCTTTGAATGTTAAATCGCTTGTGGTCAAGTCTTACGATGACAAGCCGAAAGTCCTTCGAATTGCCAAAAAGGTAAAAGGACCCGTTACCAGCGATGATATTCAACGTGATGACCTGGTTGACGTTATTAACAGAGGTCATCATATTGCCACACTCACTGACGATGTTTCATTCGAAATGGAAATGGTGGTGGAAAACAGTCGCGGTTATGTTCCCGCAACAGAGCAGTTGGCTCATATTCGGGATAAAGGCGATGATGTCGGATTCATTCCGCTCGATGCGGCGTTTAGTCCGGTTGTTCGCGTTCAATACAGTGTTGAGGAAACTCGTGTCGGTCAAAAAACAAATTATGACCGATTGACCATTCAAATCTGGACTGACGGATCAATTAGTCCGGAATTTGCAATCGTCGAAGGCGCCAAAATTTTCCGAAAACATTTGAATCCGTTCTTGCAATATGACCGGCTTGAAACGGGTGTTTTTTCCAAAGTGAAACCGCTTGGTGTCATGGGAATTGATCCGGAATTGGAAGACAAATTAAAAATGCCGATTTCCCAATTGGAACTTTCTGTTCGGGCAGTGAATTGTCTTGAATCGGAAAAGATTAATTATGTTCGTGATTTGGTGGTACGAACGGAAGAGTCGCTTTTGGACATGCGGAATTTTGGAGAAACAACCTTAACCGAAGTGAAAGAGAAATTACGCAAACTCGATCTTCAACTCGGGATGAGAATTCCTTCGCAGATATTGAATGCCGCTGTTCCTCAAACCACGCCGGCAACTCAGACAACGGCAGCCGCAACCCCTCAAACTCAAACAACGGCAGCCCCCTATACCTCATAATTTTTTTCGTTTACACTCACTCGCACACTTGAATTTCGGTTTTGGTTTTTGATACGATCACGGAATATGTAGAATTTTTAAGGACGAAACACACGTCGCGTATTCCTATGAAATATTCCGACAAAACCGGATTTTATCGTGTAAA
This sequence comes from Planctomycetaceae bacterium, assembly GCA_031257725.1. Classification (GTDB taxonomy): domain Bacteria; phylum Planctomycetota; class Planctomycetia; order Pirellulales; family Thermoguttaceae; genus WRKP01. Next base: position 6,026 of record JAIROD010000772.1, read on the forward strand.
GAGTGTAATAATATTCGTTTAATAAATTGAATTGTGAACGGCGGCAGTTTTAGAGTTGCGATAATCCTAAGACTGTTTTTCACAAATAACCGACATTATCATTAATTTCATAGAGACGGTGATTTTATGCGACATTTGAATAAAGGACGTAAACTTGGTCGAAATCCGAATCATCAACGGGCGTTGCTCAAAAATTTGATTGTTTCGATTTTGATGACTGAACGCGATGCGACGGGTGAAGAGAATGCTCCGAAAACGCCGGGGCGGATTATTACGACATTGCCTAAAGCGAAAGAGGTTCGTCCGCTTCTGGAAAAGTGTATTACGATTGCTAAAAAGGCACAAACACATATTAGCGAGGCGGCCCGTTTTGAGAGTCGTGCGGAACGCGGATCGGAGGAATGGCGAAAATGGCGTGACAGTGAAGTCTGGCAACAGTGGAATAAAACGATTGCGCCTGCGTTGGCGGCTCGGCGGCGGGTACTTCAACTTATTGGTAACAAGAAAGCGGTACAAATTCTTTTTGAAGTGGTCGCGCCGCGATACATTAACCGTAATGGCGGTTACACAAGAATTCTGAAATTATTCAAACCGCGTCTTGGCGATGCGGGCAAGCAGGCGATTCTCGAATTTGTCGGTAAAAACGACCGTGTTAAAGCCCGATCGCAACGGCTTAAAGTAGAGTAGAATAGAGCCGAAGTAGGACATTCGGCTGAACGTAAGATGGTTACGAAATCAAAACGTCGGTCGTTTGATTATACGGCGGCAATTGCTAAGGTTTGCGAAGATATTTGTTTTCGTGTGCCTGCATTGTGTCATATTGATATGTCGCGGGTGGCGGTAAGTTTCGCGCAAACGAAACATAGTGCTCCATTCGGTATTTTCGCGACGACAACACCGTTACGCTTCAAAGGCGGTGAACTTTTCATGCAAAGTCAGGGCAAACCTTGGACATTGCAGCGTTGTTACCGGTCTGACGGCGTAGAATATCTTTACATTCTTTATTTTTACGTTCCCCGATTTATTGAACTAAAATTGTCTCAAAAACTTGAAACAATTGTTCATGAATTATATCATATCAATCCCGAATTTAACGGTGATTTACGGCGATTCAAGGGGCGTTGTTTTGCGCACGGTTCTTCACAAAAAAAGTATGACCAAACGGTACGTGATTTTGTCAATCATTGGCTGAAACAAAATCCGCCGCCCAAAGTCTGGAATTTTCTCCAATATAATTACAAAGAACTACTCGCAGAATTTGGAGGCTTGCACGGAACACGTATTCCGGCGCCAAAAATCATTCCCTTCGAAAAGTGAGAACATGACTAAAATTCGGTTTGTGTGTTTTATGTGATTCCTTGCGTTCTTTGTGTAATTTTTGTGTCCTTTGTGTTTAAAATCGACCAACATTAGGGAATCTCTCATCATTCGGAATTTATCGAACGTTAACGGCGTGGGCTTGCCCCGCGTTGTTCGACTTAACCTAAAAACACGGGGTAAACCCCGTCGTTAACTATTAATTTATTAATTTATTAATTAATAGGTTGAAAATAAAAAATTGAATTGTTAGAGATGTCCTGGTCAATATTCACGGAATAATCGCGCTGATAATTTCACTCCAAGGACCTTTTATTCCTCGTGTATTTTCCCATCGTAAACAGAAATACACACATTTTCCGCGTTGGTCTTCGTCAAACTCTAACGTGAGCGGAGAACGCGTGTCAAAAGAGGAATGAGTTAAATCGCTGATTTTTGTCGGTGGAGTATCGAGGATTGCCCA
>JAIROD010000819.1 GCA_031257725.1 Planctomycetaceae bacterium
AAGGAGTCTGTTGCCGATATGGAAATTTCCGACGACATGTATATTATTCGGCAGGAAACGGCAAAAGAATATCTCAAGAATTTGAAACAAAATTTAATAAATTCCGCAACATCAAGTGAATCAGAAGAAACGCCGGAACAATTTCAACCGCCGGAAAATATATCTGCCGCCAATTCCGTACAAAATAATAATTCACCAACATTGAATTTTAATGATGTTTACCAATTGACATGGTCAGGCGAAATTCCGCACCAAAAATGGGTATTGTTTTATTCAAAAGTACTATCGAAATTCGTACAACGTGATAAAGTTACGCTGAATATCCAATTCCAAATAACATCCGGCGATGAAATCTCTCAGCAAACAATAAAAGAAGTCAATTCAGCGTTACGTGACTTAGAATTGGAAGTTGAAAGTTTGAAAACATTTTGAGATAATTTGGTGTATTACGATTATCTTTGCACGATGTGATATGGGGCGTTTTAGGATCGCAGGCATCCCGCCTGCATAAAACGACGAAAGGTTGCGGGCAAGACACCCGCGATCCTACACCAAACCGATTTGTCACCGTTCAAAGTATATTACGCAAGACAAACTCGCCTACTTTGTGTTTACAGCCTGTAATTTTCCCAAAATTCCCAAATAATTCAGGAAATAAAATGACCAAGTTCAATTATTTATTCTGTATTGGTTGAATATTTTGGATATTTGAGTAAAATAAAATAAAGTGATGGTTACTATACTATAAACGGCAACAAAAGGGTCTTTTCTAGGAACGCGGGCATCTCGCCCGCAACCATAAAATAACGTTCCGTCGTTCTATGCAGTCGGGCCGACTGCGTTCCTAAAACAACCCATTTCTACCCGTTTACAGTATATTTATTAACAATGTTTCATTTTTACCTAAAAACATGTCAATCAATTTAAAAACGAAAATGAATCGTCGTCAAGCGTTGAAGGTTTCGGCGATTTCGGGTGCGGGTGCTTTATTTTTACAAAGCGGTATTCTCGCAAAGGGTCAATCTCCGAATGAGCGGCTTGGAGTTGCTTTTATCGGGCTTGGCGCACAAGGGAAATTTCAACTCGACAATATTGCAACGAAAACAGATATTGTCGATGCAATCGCGTTTTGCGATGTGGATGATGTTCGGGCAGGCAATGCTTATGAACGTTTTCCAAAGGCGCAGAAGTTTTATGATTTTCGGGAAATGTTCGATAAACTGGAGAAGTCAATTGATGCGGTGACGGTGAGTACGCCGGATCACACACATTATCATCCGGTTATTCGTGCGATTCGTGCCGGCAAACACGTTTATTGTGAAAAGCCGCTTGCGCATTCTGTTGCGGAAATACGAATCATCACCGAAGAAGCGGCGCGAATGAAAGTCGCAACACAACTCGGTTGCCAACGTCATGCAATTAAGAACATGGCAAGAGTGGTGGAATTGATTAAAAGCGGAGCCATCGGTGATGTTGTTGAAGTTTATTCGTGGATAGGCGGTGATCGCGGAATGCCCGCGAAACCGGACGGAGTTGGTACGCCGCCCGACACGCTCAAATGGGATGTTTGGCTCGGACCTTGTCCGACTGATTGGAAATTCGTAACAACCGGCGGAAAGTCAACATTTGTCCCGTACAATTGGCGTTTCTGGTGGGATTTTGGTACAGGTGAAACGGGCAATTGGGCGTGTCATATTCTTGATATACCCTATTGGGCGCTTGATCTCAAATATCCGGTGAACGTTTCGGCAAGCGGACATGAAGTTGATCCGGAAAGAACGCCTAAAAGTATGGATATTGTTTATGATTTTCCGTCACGCGGCTTGTTGCCGCCGTTAAAGTTACACTGGTCGCACACAAAAAAACCGGCGTGTTTCGAAAAATATAAAATAAATCCGTCCGCAAAAAATAAAGAAAATCAAAACGTTAATCCGAATAATTTATTTGTCGGTACAAAGGGAATGCTTTTAACAGGATTTGACCGGCATGTTTTATTACCGGAAGAAAAGTACGCGGATTTTGAGTATCCTGAAAAAACGATACCGGATTCACCCGGTTTTCATCGTGAATGGATTGATGCATGTAAAGGTTTGAAGCCGGCAACGTGTGATTTTTCGTACTCGGCACCGATGGCGGAAACTGCTATTTTGGGTAACACGGCATTCAAGGCTGGTCATAAAACTTTCGAATGGGACGCCGAAAAAATGATTGCCAAAAATTGCCCCGAAGTGCAAGCCGCACTAAAACCGGAATTCCGAAAAGGATGGGAATATTAGTAGCGATTTTCGTGATGATGCTCCTCTCACTTTAAAATCCGTTTTTCGTTTCAAAAAAAATCTGACTGTTTTATTTATTTAAGCGATAAACGGCGGCTGATGTTTATACTTTTTACACTTTAAAATTCGGTTTTGTAGAGACGCAATGCATTGCGTCGCTACGTAGGATTTCAAGCAATTTGTGTCCTTCGTAAAAATAACGAATACCGAATTTTCAAGTGTAGTGGGTATATTGCCCTTTCAGAGCGAAGGAAGAGTATCAATTGACGGGAAAAAGAACGATAAAAAATTACGTCATTTTTGATTACGAAATTAAAAATTAAAATTGACCGTTACTATTGAAAAACAAAAATTCCGCTGAAATATTATAATGAA
>JAIROD010000851.1 GCA_031257725.1 Planctomycetaceae bacterium
TTTTGTTAAGAAAATAAGGTGAAAATAAGGTTGGTAGGGGGCTATCCACTTTCCCTTAAATCAGAAATAATCAGGAATATTCCACTGAAATATTACAAAAAATTAAAACAAAATAGACAGTTACAAACACACCTCGGCTATTCAATTTGTTCGCATTGTCCCGTCGTTTCGCAACAAGAATATCCCTCAGCGCAACCCGGTATGGTTTCCGTAACTGGTTGTCCTTCGATATATCTCGTCTTCGTGTGCGAACACGTCGTATTCTGACTACTATTGTTTTGAGCATAAAGGATGATTTCTGGAAGGGTACTCAACATGACAAAGGTCATGCCGAGATATACCAATGACGCAGCCATGTATTGCCTGTTGAATGATACAAATTTAAAAATAGACATTATGACCCCTCCCTATTGTTAATGCGTCAAAACGAACACCGATACTAATTTTCGTAATATTTCAGCCATTGGGTTGTTTTGATTTCTGTGCGTATAAATACGTAAAATACGAATTTTAAGTAGAATCTTATTTTACCTAAATTCTTATTTTTGGAAATGTGACAAATGGCTGAAATATTACGAAAATTCAAGAAAATTTGTAACTTCATTGTATTTTCTTCACAAAACAGTAACATTCAATATAAAAAAAACCGGCGGTACCTACTTTCGCAATTTATTTACTATCATCGGCTTCGAAAGCTTAACTTCTATGTTCGGGATGGGAATAGGTGTGACCTTTCGAATATGACCACCGGAAAAAGAATATGTATCAGGTTTGCCTAACAAAAGGCAAAATATTTCGATAACAATTCGGTGGCGGTTGATAGATGTTACCGTAATGAACCGCCAAATCACGAATACAAATTCCCATATGATCAAGACAGTCTTCTTGTTCCTCACAATTATAGCATGGTTGCCCTTTAAACTTTTCATGGGGCATTCCGTAAGTCATTTCCTTAAGTTTATCACCATTCCAAACTTCCATGATCGACTGTTTTGAAACATCTCCACAAAAATATTCCTCTGTTTCCGGCATTTGTTCACATGGTATCACCTTACCATCAGAACATATCATCAGTGTGGAACGACCAGCGGTACAAAGACTACGAAGTGACCAAGATTCCTTCAGAGATTCTAGCGAGCGTGGTTCCAACCCTGCTTGTCCATTTTGTAACTGAATTTGATCTTGTGGAAATTCGGAATTGAGTTGTTCAATTTCACGATATAACCATTCAAAATGCTCTGGAGCTAAAAAAAGATCATCGGAATGATGAAAACCACTTCGGCTGTATGCAGCAAGACGAATTTTTTGAACTCCGTGTTGTCTGAGTTTCCGATAAAGACGCGGTATAGTAAAAATATTGTAAGGAGTAATTACGGATTTAGCCGTTACATTAAGTCCAGTATGAACAGCATTGTCTATTGATTCAAAAATAGTTTCAGGAAAATTTGCTGTACCCACTAATTGTCGTGCAATCATGTCGTCGTCCGTATCAATGCTAAATTGCATTTCATAAATCAATTCTTTCAACTTACCAAGACTATTTGCAACATTCAAACTCACAAAACTTTTTGTGGACAACGTCATTGGTAAAAATTGATGCTGATGGAGTTTTTGCATCACATCAATTAAGTACGGATAAAGCATAACGTCACCACCCAGTAGCTCAATTGAAAATACACCTATACGTATTGATTCTTCAATAAGAGAAAATATTCGCTCCAAATGCATCGGTACAATATTTGTTCTACGTCCCAAATAACAATATCGGCAATCAGTTGAACAAGACGAAGTTAAATGCCAATTAAGTATATGTGGTACTGAATCACGGATAAGATGAAAAGGACCATTGGCCGCTAGGCGACTTTTACTTGGTAAAAAATCGTCAGTAGAATAAGATATATGAAACATGTTTTGGTCTGCATAAAGTCGCGTTGCATCTTCTTGTAACAAAAGCAGAGATTCAGAAGGAAAAGAAGAATTTACATTACTCCTACCCATCTGTTCCGCTTTCGATTTTGACATCAATGCAACGAAGGATTTCACAAAATTCAATGCAATTGATAATTTATGTTCAGGAAATATATCATCAGCATCAACCATCGGACTTACGATATTCGCTATATCCAGAATCGTCCTACAACCATCAAATAAAGTTGTGAGGACACCGTATGATCTGTGCAATCGCCATGTTCCAATTCCTTGAAATCCGTAAATAAGCACATAGTCGAACTCATTCCTTAAACGAAACAGAGGGTTCAAAACATAGATGCTGTGATCCCTAATCAACTGTAATTCAACAAGACTTTGATTTGCTTTCATCATAATCGCACAACAGGGCACAACTCTTGTCGCCATTAAAAGATATCACAAACCGACACAGAATACTCAATATGCATTAAACGTAACTATTCAGTAGTATCCCAAAAGGTATACTCATTACACTTTAATTTTCGGTTTTTGAGAAATACACAGGATGCGTTTTGTCCTTAAAAACAGAGCATATCCAGCAATCATTTCAAAAACAAAAACCGAAATTTCAAGTGAAAAAAGTATACAATATCAATGGAATTTTTCTGATTATTTCGTAATTTTAGGGCTGATCCAACAAAGGTAGGCGAAGTTTCACTGATGGGGAACATTTTCCCCACAACGATTAGTTTGTTATTTCTGTCCGTCAGCAGAGTCAAGTCCACTAATACACCTATACAACGTTTCGGCGAAACATTGCCTCTTGAATGATAAATTTCACTGAATCGTTACCTTTCGAGCTAGTGAATAATTACCCTAAAACAAGATTTTACACCACTTCAAACTCTTATGCTTCAGACGCAGTACACAGAGGTGCGCAGGACCAAGCATTGCAAAGGACACAAGTACTCGTGCAACCCAGACTAGTACACTGTACACAAGAAGCCAAACAGCTCCAGCCTGTATTACAGCCAGTTATACAGTCCCCCACACAAGGAGATGCTACAGACTCGGCATCATCTGTTGCTCGCGGAAACTTCAAACCTGAATTTTCAATATTTTTTTTCACCATAAAATCACCTACAATATATAATTTAATAAATTATATAATCTTAGTATCATCAATTGAAATAAAACACACGTCACGTCAGCTCGGCTTATACAACAACATCAAGCCGTTACAACATCAATATCTGAAAGGACAAGCGAAACATCCACAGCCGCTACATTTTCTTTTCCATTTGGATCAAGTTGAAACCGAATCAATTTGGGATAGATAAAATCGCTATGAGAGTAGGCGATACCTTCCAGATAAAATGTTGTATACGGATGGTTAGGTATTTGTTTGGATACAAACTTCCTCAAATGCCCATTAACAAAAGTCAATTCAGGAACCTTCGCTCCCTCATTTGTTGCCTTTGCCGCCGGACGAAATACAATCGTCTCGGGTTGTTCTTCTACGACTTCCCATAAGTCTGTCATCATTGCTTTGACAACATTATCAGTGAATGCAGCCAAAGTCTCAAGCGGCATCGTTAAGAGTTGTGCAATAAAACCTAAATCTACTCCCGACGATTGTTCACCAACTATTTCATGTTTGTTCTGATTGCGATCAATTACAAGAGTTGATAAAACTGACTCTTTTGTTTCTTCCTTTGAATAGTTCATCTCAATAGTGTACGGAAACTTTTTCGGATCACCACGAAAATTGACATCATTTAGTTTCAGAGTGACAAATCCACCTTGTGGTTTAATTTCGGGTATCACATTATTTGACTTAAATTGAACTATAGCCGAAAGACCACGAAATTTAAGCCACATTTCACGTTCCTGATAAAAAACCTCGAAAGCCTTCTCAACTTTTTTTGCAGGAAGTTTCGTATTCACAATCTGGGGATGCACTTTAAGATGTTCATACGACAGAGTATCAACATGTTCTGGTAAAGCTTTAGCTCGACGAAAATATCTTATTGCAAACGGTCCAGCAGCCAAGACACCAATTGTTATTCCTAAAAAAACACGACGCTTCATTTTTCGATTCATAATTTTACCTCTTTAAGAAAAATTTATTTTTTGGAAAGGATAGTTAAAACAATAAAACGAGTTATACACAAAAACTCTCCGGCGGTACCTACTTTCGCAATTTATTTACTATCATCAGCTTCGAAAGCTTAACTTCTATGTTCGGGATGGGAATAGGTGTGACCTTTCGAATATAACCACCGGAAAAGACCTTAACCGGATTATTCATCCGGTCAAGGCATATCCAATAAGTTGGCAAGAGTGACATCTTAACGCTTTTACTTTTTATCTATTCTCGTTTTTTTTACGAAAACAACTCTCTTAGGAGTATTAGATATATGTGATCAAGCATTCGTCCTTTAGTATCGTTTAGCTAAAACTGTTACCAGCCTTACACACACGACCTATCAACCTGGTTGTCTACCAGGGGACTCTCGTAGTAATACTTTCGCATTACTCTCACGAAACCTCATCTTGGAGCCGACTTCACGCTTATATGCTTTCAGCGTTTATCCATTCCGTAGATAGCTACCCAGCCGTGCCTCTAGCGAGACAACTGGAACACCAGAGCTACGTCCAATAAAGTCCTTTCGTACTAAGATTGAACCTCCTCAAGTTTCGTGCGCCCACAGCAGATAGGGACCGACCTGTCTCACGACGGTCTGAACCCAGCTCACGTACCACTTTAATTGGCGAACAGCCAAACCCTTGGGAGCTCCTCCACCCCCAGGATGTGATGAGCCGACATCGAGGTGCCAAACCGCTCCGCCGCTATGGACGCTCGGGAGCGATAAGCCTGTTATCCCCGGAGTACCTTTTATCTGATGAGCGATAGCCCTTCCATTCGGGACTACCGGATCACTATGTCCTACTTTCGTATCTGCTCGACTTATATGTCTCGCAGTCAAGCACCCTTCTACCATTACGCTCAACGCCTGATTGCCAAACAGGCTGAGGGTACCTTTGAACTCCTCCGTTACTCTTTCGGAGGAGACCGCCCCAGTCAAACTGCCCAACTGACAATGTCCACCGCCCGGATTCACGGGAATCAGTGTTAGAACTAAAGTATCATCAGGGTGGTATTTCAACGTTGGCTCCATCAATGCTAGCGCACCAACTTCATCGCCTCCCACCTATCCTACACAAATGAGACCACAGCCCAATATCAGCATACAGTAAAGGTTCACGGGGTCTTTCCGTCTTACTGCGGGTACGTGGCATCTTCACCACGACTACAATTTCACCGGGTTACTAGTTGAGACAGTGTATCAGTCATTACGCCTTTCATGCAGGTCGGAACTTACCCGACAAGGAACTTCGCTACCTTAGGACTCTCAAGGTTAGAGCCGCCGTTTACCGGAGCTTCGGTCGAGAGCTTTTCTTGCGATAACCCCCTTCCTTAACTTACCGGCACCGGGCAGGCGTCAGACCGTATACATCCACTTACGTGTTAGCACGGTCCTGTGTTTTTGATAAACAGTTGCTGATACCGATTTACTGTGACCTTCAGAAGCTTTAACACCCCCGAAGGTATCCCTTATTGCGAACGTACGGGATCATTTTGCAGAGTTCCTTAACTAGTATTCTCCCGAGCGCCTTAGTATACTCAACCCGCCTACCTGTGTCAGTTTTAGTACGGTTATCACTGTTTCAACCCTTAGAAGTTTTTCTTGGACGTTCTTCAGATGGCCTTCGCAACAAGACATCAGACCCGCGTTCGGTTTTGATACAAGTCTTTTATTCCTTGCAAACCTCACGAAGGTACCACCATTTCTATTCGGTGACCCACCTTCCAAACGCCGTCCCTCCATCAGTCCGCAATGATAGCATAGGAATGTTGACCTATTCTCCATCGTCTACACCTTTCGGTCTGGACTAAGGTACCGGCTGACCCTGGGCGGAATTACCTTCCCCAGGAAACCTTAGGCTTTCGGCGAACAGGATTTTCACCTGTTTTATCGTTACTCATTCCGACATAATCACCTGTACAGACCTGAACCGCTCCTTTCGGTACGGCATGTATCTTCTGTACAGCGCTCTTCTACCAATTGACAAAATGAATTGTCAAGTCCGCAGCTTCGGTATAGACCTTACTCCCGTTCATTATCGGCGCTTAAATGCTCGACCAGTAAGCTGTTACGCACTTTTTAAATGATGGCTGCTTCTAAGCCAACATCCTGGCTGTCTCGGCATTCAAACTTCCTTAGTGACTGAGGTCTATTTGGGGACCTTAGCTGGCGATCTGGGTTGTTTCCCTCTCGTCCGCGAAGCTTATCCCTCGCGGACTGACTCCTGAGATAGTTCAAACGGTATTCGGAGTTTGGTTAGGAACCGTACGCTTGGGAGCGCCGGTATCCAATTCAGTATCTCTACCCCCGTCCGATAGTAACTCAAGGCTAGCCCTAAAGCTATTTCGAAGAGAACGAGCTATCTCCCAGTTTGATTAGACTTTCACTCCTCCCCACAAGTCATCCCCTCGGTTTTCAACCCAAGTGGGTTCGGTCCTCCACGCGGTTTAACCCGCGCTTCAACCTGCTCATGGGTAGATCACTGGGGTTCGCGTCTGGCACAAACAACATATTCGCCCTATTCAGACTTGGTTTCCCTATGGCTTCGGTCCGAAAGACCTTAACCGGGCTGTTTACGCCAACTCGCCGGATCATTATGCAAAAGGCACGCCGTCACGCCGATATATTTATAAATAAATAGATCACAACGCTCCGACCGCTTGTAGGCACATGGTTTCAGATTCTATGACACTCCCTTTATTAGGGTTCTTTTCATCTTTCGATCGCTCTACTGGTTCACTATCGGTTATCAGAGAGTATTTAGCCTTACGGAATGGTCTCCGTGGATTCAGTCAGGGTTTCACGTGACCCGACCTACTCAGGTATCTCTCGGAAGGCTGCACAAATTTCGTGTACGGGACTGTCACCCTCTATGGTGTGGCTTTCCAACCACTTCTACTATTTGGCAACTTTTTAACTTCCACGCGAGAGACCCTACAACCCCAAGAGGAAAATCCTCCTGGTTTGGGCTTTTCCGCTTTCGCTCGCCGCTACTGACGGAATCGATTTTTCTTTCTTTTCCTACAGGTACTTAGATGTTTCAGTTCCCTGTGTTGCTTGTATCGACCTATGAATTCAGCCGATACCGGTTCGGGAATTCCGGGATCAATGTTTGTTTGACAACTCCCCCGGACATATCGCAGTCTTCAACGCCCTTCAAAATCTTCTGATACCAAGACATCCCCCATGCGCCCTTTTCTAGCTTGATCACAAATATCCGATACTCCATTATTTCAACCAACAATAACTTTTGGTTCATTAATAACAACCAATAAACAATTGATCATTAATAATCAATATTGCCGGTTTAGCAGGAAACCATTTATTTGCGGCTAGTTGTCGTTGTTGCATTACAACGACAGTAACGACATATATTTAATTAATCTACCTAAACTAAGCACTCTATAAGAAATTTTCTGTTAGCGTCTCATCACTTAAAATGATGATGGCTAACGAACTCTTTATAGTGCAGATGCCACTCTTGCTTCACCTAATTGTCAAAGATCATTTGTTGCTTCAAAGGCTTTCGGCTTTTTTCCGCAAACATGAGTCATAATTCTAAATGCGGTTTTTATTCTGTCAACGGGGTGATTCAGAAAAATTTTTTCTTTTTTCTCAAACAACACATCAACACCGCCAATCAATCATGAGTGGAAAAGTATATCCGCTTCCCAAAAACTGTCAAAGGGGGCTGGGAAAAAATTTTTGAGAAAAATGAAAAACATCTCATTTCCATACCGTTTTGCATGTTTTAACAGCAGCGAAGCCGAATATTTTCAACTCGTTAAAATAACTCATGTCCTTATTTCGTCTCTATTTATAGAATAATTAAATAGTATTCAAAAAAAGCAGGAAAAAAATCCCGGACGGAGGTGTTCAGACGGATAAAATTTTTGTGAAATTCATGAATTGCAGTGATGGTTGGCGGACATGGGAGCGTTTGTTGTTTGGGTGGACACTAATGTTCATGGCTGCCGCCTTCAGAGCCGCTACCGGAAGGTTGCCGGCGTTCTGCGGCGACCTTCCGGTCGCAGCTCTGAACTTTAAATCACCTGCTTTAAACTTTAAAGTGCGTACTTTAAACTTTAAAAGTGCGTATTCTTGTCAATCCTTCGCCCTGAAAGGGCAATACATACCAGCCCGCCGCATCGCGGCGGGTTCGGTTGCCCAAGAAATCAACGCCCTGTAAGGGCAATTGATTAAGAGATTCGTAGAAAGTGGAGAGTGTCTTGAACTGTGATTTATTTGATTTTGTGATTGACTATGATTTTCTGTAATTATTCAGTAGATTGGTGACTCGATGGTAGGCAACCTTTCGCCGAAGGGTTTTCACCCACAGTTGCGTTGGCGATAGCCGACTTGCCCCTGTTTCCCGTCGGCAATCAGTTTCCAAACCAGTCAGAAACACAAATTGCCCAATCGAATCTGATTCACTGTTGCCTATCGGCAACGCAACCTTTCGGCGAAAAGTTGCCTACCTCTTGATTATTGACCTGATAATAAATAATAGGCTTGCTACTGAATAGTTACAGTAATTGTCTCTTTTATTAACCGCCAAGAGCAGTCCGCAGATTTTCCAGTGTTCAGCGGCAGGTTGTTAAAATTTTTATCCATTTTACCAACCGGCATCTGAACGCTAGGAATAGTTTTTAATCAATAATTTCGGAAATTCTTATCTTTGCTACTCTTGTAAAGATACCATTTCAAAGTACAATACACATTTTGTTCTGTTTGGCAACGACTTAACTCCTGACGGGTCAACATTGTCATGCTGTCAGCCCCGCAATAGGTTTAATCGTTGCGATTTCGTTTAGTAAAACTAATGGTTATTACCTATTATTGATAATAGGTTTACCATTTATTCAAAATATTTCTACGGATGCTCGGTAAAGATAAAAGCGTTTACAAATTGGTGCTTCCGACACTGGAATCGCCGCGTGAGTTGGAACGGCTTTCCATTGCCGAACTTAAAAATCTTGCGTCGGAAATTCGTGAGGAACTCTGTCGGCTCTACGATCACCGCTCAGTGCATTTCGCCTCAAATTTAGGTGTCGTCGAACTTTGTATCGCCCTGCACACCACGTTTGATTTCTCATGGGATCGGCTTATTTGGGATACCGGACATCAAATCTATCCCCATAAACTCCTCACCGGACGATTTAATCGGTTCGCAACAATTCGCACCAAAGGCGGTTTGATGGGGTTTCCAAATCCGGAGGAAAGTGAATACGATTTGATGATGACCGGTCATGCCGGTTGCAGTGTCGGTGCGGCACTCGGACTTTGTTGCGGTGATGACCTGATTGCCGGTTCTAATAAACGGCATAGTGTTGCCGTAATCGGCGACGGAGCATTGAGCAGCGGAGTGGTGTATGAAGCGATGAACCACGCCGGCGGTCTCAAAAAAAATCTCACTGTTGTTTTAAACGACAACAAAATGTCTATTTGTCCGCGAGTTGGCGGATTGTCTGATCATTTGGATCGTTTGCGGTTGCATCCGGTTTACAGCCGGATTAAGCAAAAATTGCACCGTCTTGTTGATCGGACACCGATTATTGGTACGTCGGTGGATTCTTTTTTTGCTCGTTTCAAAAACGCGGTCAAAGCGGGATTGTTGGGCGGTATGCTGTTTGAAGAGATTGGATTCCGTTACATTGGACCTATTGACGGTCATAACATTGCACGGCTTCAACGGTTTCTCCGTATGGCGCGAAGTCTTGAAGAACCGGTTCTTCTGCATATTTTCACGGAAAAAGGTCGGGGATTTCGTCCAGCCGAAGAAAATCCGACGGCGTATCACGCACCGAAACCGGGAAGAATTTTAGACACGCCGTATCCCGCTTCATCCGTTACAAATTCCGTGTCTTCGCCGGCGAGTTCCGTTTCTCCGCCCCAACCGCAACTTTCCGCCGCCTTTACCGAACATGTTCGGAATGCTATTGAATTATTGATACGGAAAAATGATCGGGTTTGTGTGATTACGGCGGCGATGTGTCAGGGTAATATGTTGGAGCCGATTCGCGATCAATTTCCAGAACGATTTTTCGATGTTGGTATTTGCGAGTCGCACGCGGTTGTTTTTGCCGCCGGTTTAGCCAAAGCCGGCATGTTGCCGATTGTTGATATTTACAGTACGTTTTTGCAACGGGCTTACGATCAACTGTTTCAAGAGATTTCGTTGCAAAATCTTCCGGTGATTCTGGCGATTGACCGTGCGGGACTTGCGGGACCGGACGGTCCAACACATCACGGCGTTTTTGATCTGGGCTATTTGCGTCCATTTCCGAATTTTGTTGTCATGGCTCCGGCGGATGCTCTTGATATAGAACCAATGTTCCATTTTGCGGAACATCTGGAACGGCCGGTAGCCATTCGTTATCCCAAAGCCAACGCTCCCATTGTTGAACGAAATCCCGAACCGATACAATTAGGCAAAGCGGAAATTGTTCGTAACGGTTATGATGGAATGATTGCCGTGTGCGGTTCGTTTTTGGAAACAGCGGTTGAAGCAGCGAAAACGTTGGGGAAAAATCTTGACGGTTTAGGGCGTGTCGATGTTGGTGTTATCAACGCACGGTTTATCAAACCGCTTGATACCGATCTGATTCTACAACCGCTTCGTGAAGGCAAATTTTTGATTACAATTGAAGAAGGAATGTTGACGGCTGGTTTTGGCAGTGCGGTTCTCGAAGCGGCCAATGATGCACGACTCGATACCCGACGTTTATGGCGGTTGGGCATTCCCGATCATTACGTAGAACACGGTGAACGCTCCGAACTACTTGACGATCTCGGACTAAGCGAAAAAAAACTTGTTAAAGTTTGCCGTGAAATTATGTTCGGATAATTCTTTTTGCTGAAACATAAATTGCCCAATCGAATCTGATTCACGGTTGCCTACCGCCAAATGATTTAATATAAACAATTACAACATTAAAATAATGAATGGATATTTCTAATAATTCAGTTTTTTATTTTCAACCAATTAGTTAACGACGGGGTTTACCCCGTGTTTGGAGGTTAAGCCTAACAGCGCGGGGCAAGCCCACGCCGTTAACGTTCGGTAATTTCTGAATGATGAGAGATTCCCAATAGTTAACGACGGGGGTTACCCCGTGTTTGTGGGTTAAGCCTAACAACGCGGGGCAAGCCCACGCCGTTAACTTGCGGTAATTTCTGAATGATGAGAGATTCCCAATAGTTAACGACGGGGGGTACCCCGTGTTCTGGGGGTTAAGCCTAACAACGCGGGGCAAGCCCACGCCGTTAACGTTCGGTAATTTCTGAATGATGAGAGATTCCCAATAGTTAACGACGGGGGTTACCCCGTGTTCTGGGGGTTAAGCCTAACAACGCGGGGCAAGCCCACGCCATTAACGTTCGGTAAATTCTGAATGATGAGAGATTCCCAATAGTTAACGACGGGGGGTACCCCGTGT
The DNA here is from genome assembly GCA_031257725.1 of Planctomycetaceae bacterium. Lineage (GTDB taxonomy): Bacteria > Planctomycetota > Planctomycetia > Pirellulales > Thermoguttaceae > WRKP01. Next base: position 11,498 of record JAIROD010000851.1, read on the forward strand.
TTGTGGGTTAAGCCTAACAACGCGGGGCAAGCCCACGCCGTTAACTTTCGATAAATTCCGAAAGATCAAAAAATTCTTTCAAAAAGAAAAAAACCTGTTGACAATTTATTCGGTTCCATGTAAACTGTGAAACTCATTCAATTGCGAGACGTTTTTTTCTTGCCGTGTTGTTTTTCGGCAATGTTTCGCGGTTATTTCAATGAAACCTTATAAAATAAGGAGATTGACTATGAAAAATGTAATGATGTGTTTGGTTGAGATTTTGGCGTTTTTCTTTGAAAAATGTCAAATGTTAAAATGGGCAAGACAGGGGGGGGGGGGCAGTATGTAGGAAAGAGTTAATAACGGAGAGCGGAAAGTGTCCGGTTTTCCAACGCAATTCCGCAAAATTCTCAACTCTTTTTGGCTATTCACGGTTCGGCTTTACATTGGTCGAACTTCTTGTGGTGATTGCGATTATCGGGGTGTTAATCGCACTTCTGTTGCCCGCGGTTCAGGCAGCACGAGAAGCGGCGCGGCGAATGGAATGTACAAATCATTTGAAACAGGTTTTGATCGCTCTCACCAACCATCATGACGTGAAAAATATCTTCCCGCCTGGGCTTACAGTAACCGATCCCGGAAATGACAGAAATCATGTGTTTCCATCCGGGCAACCTTTTTCCACATTTATATTTTTGTTACCTTATATGGAGCAGGTAACACGATACGAAGCTTGTACTGAAACTTTTAAAATTTCAGGAATGAACGGACAAACACGACCAACCGATGCTGCAAAAACGCAACTTTGGGATGCCGCTTACCCTGAACTAATTCCAACTATTCTTTGTCCTTCTGACGCTAAAAAAGCCAAACCCAATACAAATCAACCGGCAAGGAATAATATTGTTTTCTCTATCGGAGACTATCCAACCGGAGTCTGGACAGGAAACCTTAATGATATTGATAACACTAATTCTTTCTATCGCGGAGTTTTTGGTGCAACATTCAGGTGTTTTGGTTACGATGGATTAGTGGACGGTTCATCCAATACACTAATGATTTCCGAAACCGTTATCGGAAATGCAATAACTAATTCCGAAGCTAATCAGGAAAATGGTATGATTCGCGGAGATATTCGTGTCAATACATCAGGTCTTATGGCTAGTCCCAGTATTTGTATCACTGCATATACTAACGGAGAACAATATATTACTTCGACCGGTAACATTCGCCGTCAGTTGTACGGACGTCTATGGGCAATGCCT
>JAIROD010000022.1 GCA_031257725.1 Planctomycetaceae bacterium
ATCTTGGCAATCAAAAATCGGGAACGGAAACCGTCGCTGTTTTTTACATGAAGAATTTGACAGCAAAAGAGATTTCTGTTGTCGGTGAAAAATCAAGTTGCAATTGTACGTTTTCGGAAAAAATACCGATTACGGCAAAATCGGGTGAAACAGTCGAACTCAAGGTGAATATTCATTTACCCAAATATGAAACGAATTATGATCAGATAATTTCGTTCATGATTGCAGAACCGCAACGTTTGGCAATGCATGCATCCGGTTCAGGTAACAGCAACGATTCCGAATCCATTACCGCAACCGGTTGACACTCCGATTCCCAACAATGCAAAGTAATCAATCGAAATGGATATTGTTACTCCTATGTGTAATAACAGTTCTAGTTACAGTTCCGTTACCTCATAGATTTAGTTACGTTTATAATGAACATGGACGGCTTGCTTCGGGATTGATTCATCTTAAAACCGGCGATTATTCGACATTCCATGTCAACCCGCCGCTTGCCGATATGATGGGGTCTCTTCCTGCTTTCTGTGCGGGAACATACTGTCCGACCACTGCTGATCTTGGTTTTTCTCATTTTGGTCGTATGGAATATAAAGCAGGCGATGTTTGGATCAAGAAAAATACGGATCATTTCTATTGGATGGTATGTGGACGATATTGTATGATTGTTTTTGTACTTTTAGGAACAGTCATTTGTTACGTTTGGACAAAAGAAGTATCGGGAAATTTCAGTGCGGTTATTGCCGCGATTCTTTGGATATTTTGTCCGTACATTCTTGGTCATGGTTGTTTGATCTGTCCAGATGTTCCATCGGCGGCAGTTGGTATTGCGGCATTTTACTTTTTTCATCGTTGGTTAAAACATCCCGAAATGTTGGAAGCATTTATTACCGGACTTATTCTTGGTCTTGCGGAGTTGACAAAGTTTACGTTACTGATTTTCTATCCGTTGTTTATTGTTCTTTGGTTCTTGTATCGTAAACCTGATTTCAAACAAAGTAAACAAATATTTGTCCTTTTTGCAACAAGTTTACTTGTTATCAACATGGGTTATCTGTTTGAGGGGACGGGAAAATTACTTGGTTCGTATCGTTTTCAAACAACATTATTTACCGGTTATAAAACGCTTGCCGATATTCCGACTGGCGGAGGAAATCGTTTTGAAAATACATTGCTTGGTTATGTTCCCGTGCCGTTACCGTCAAACTTTGTTCAAGGAATCGACACGCAACGGCTGGATTTTGAACGCGGTTTGCCATCCTATTTACGCGGTGAATGGTCTGATCATGGTTGGCGGTATTATTATTTGTACGCATTGCTTGTCAAAACACCATTGGGAACAATCGGATTATTTTTACTTGCGATATTTTGCACTTTATTTCAAAAAAGTTGCAATATTTCATGGCGTGATGAAATGGTGATTCTTTTACCGGGAATTGTTCTGTTGGTATTTGTCAGCAGTCAAACCGGTTTTTCCGTTCATTCGAGATACATTATTCCGGCGTTACCGTTTTTCTTTATCTGGATCAGCAAAGTCGGTAAGGCGTTTACAATGAAACGCCCTGTGATCGCAACAATGGCGTCTATTCTTCTTGCGTGGTCAATATTGAGTAGTTTATCTATTTATCCGCATAGTTTGTCCTACTTCAACGAACTTGCCGCCATCATTCCGACGACGGAAGATAAAAATTATCCCAAACCGTTACCGGAAATTTCTGAAACCGCATGGCAACGGAAAACATTTTGTCAAAAAGCACAATACCTTTTTTCCGCTGGCCCACGCAACGGCGCAAGACATTTACTTGACAGTAATATTGATTGGGGACAAGATTTGTTTTATTTAGAAAAATGGTATCAAAAACATCCTGAAGCGAAAAATATTAAAGTTGCCTACTGGGGCAGTTACCCGTTAAATTTAACAAAAATACCATCAAACGAAATGCCTCCCGCCAATAATCCGCAACCCGGTTGGTATGCATTGAGTGTCAATTACATTTACAACCGTGAAAAACAATATCGTTACTTTCTCAATTTTGAACCTATTACTACAGCAGGCTATTCGATTTATATTTACCATATTACAGAAGACGATATCAATAAGTTACAACGTAAAAGTGAATCGGGTTTAACGAAAATAGAAACAACAACCCCATATTGAAAATATGAGTCATTAATGAAAACGAGAGAAATACAATGAATGGTAACTGTCTATTTTAATTTTCGTAAATTTGTTTACGAATAGAAATTACATGGTAACTGTCTATTTTCCCATTCTATTTTTTTTCTGGAGATTTAGATATTCTCGAGAATTTTTTTCGTGTAAGGTTCTTTTTTTCCGAGTTGAGTTTCGGAGTTACGTTATATTTTTTTCAGTTTTTTTTGTTTTTGAGTATTTTTTTAACTGGAATTATTGTTTTCGGGTGCTTTTATCAGAGTCAGGAGTGAGACGCCTAATCGGTACGACTCCTCAACATATTTTAAGATCGACTCCAGTGAAAAATCCTTCAATTGCCGTTTCAAGGTTCCCAATACTGAAATGATAATTCCACGTCGTTCCGCCCCTCGTTGACTTCGGCTTGTCCGTGAAGTTTTTCGTGC
>JAIROD010000042.1 GCA_031257725.1 Planctomycetaceae bacterium
CACCAATATTGCGTCCCTACGGGACGCGGATCATTTTGTTATACCGTTTTCTACCAAGATGTCGTCCCTAACGGGACGGGAATATTCGGAAAGACAACCAAACCACTGAATAGATACGAATAATTTACGTTTTTTTAACGTCCCAATCCTCCCGGACGTGCTCCGCCGAAGCCGCCGGGATTATTGTTGCCAAACCCGCCGAAGCCGCCGGGGTTACTGTTTCCAAACCCGCCGAAGCCGCCGCCGCCTCGCATTATATTCAGAAACGGATTGTTGCCGCTGCCGAAACCGGTGTTACCGAATCCGCTGCCGCCGGGTCTGTTGAATCCTCCGAAACCGGTTGCATTATTACCGAAACGATTACTATTGCCGCCGAAACTATTAAAGGACGATGTTGAAACGGAAGATCGGCTGGTTGAAAATTTGACCGAATCACCGTACACATTGCCTATGGTTTGACGAGCAAGATCGGAACTGATTTTTAACGGAATAACTTCGACAACCGTTTCCGTTTGAATTGCCATTTCGTCTAATTCCTTAACAAACGCTTCGACTTGCAGGAACAACGATTCCGGAGCATAAACAATGAGCGAGTTTGAATGGCTCTCCACACCAAGAGTCATTGTGGGTTCCGGTTCTTTCGCCGTAGAACTTCCGCCTTGATTTCCACCCATACGCATGAGTTGTTGGATCATCGCTCCGGGATTGCCGGGCATTCCCGGCGGCATCCCCTGCATCATCGGCGGTGTCATCCCTGCCGTCATCGGCGTCGGCTGATAGCCGCCGGACGTGCGTTGACCGGAATTTCTGTTTCCGCCGGAAGTTGCCGCTGTTACGGAATTGCCGGTTCCGCCCTGAATCCGATTCGCGTACACTTTTTCAACAACCGTTTGGGCATCTTCCGCACGCATATTTTTCAAAGGAATCAGTCGCGGTTTCGGGCGGTTCAAAATATCACCGCCTTGAATATCCGCCTGATCGAGAATCGGTAACAACCGCTCTATCGTTTTGTGATCCACCGGATTGGCATGAACAAACAAAGCGTTGAGACGAGCGTCAGCCGAAATTGAAACCGGACCGGTTTTTTCGACTGAATTGCCGAGTGTCAGCAATCCAAGAACTTCGACACGTTGTTCCCCTTCAAACTTTGGCGACGTATCCAGCGAACCCGTACCGCTCACACCAAATGTCGATGTGTTACCGGAACTCATCAATGATTGCAGTGTTTGCGCAACAACTTCCGCTGTTGAATTTTTGAGATAATAAATAGCAAGCCTTGTTTTGCCCAGCACCGATTCATCGGAAAGCATTTGGATTAATTCTTCCAACCGGTTCAATGCTTCCGTGTCTTCCGAAGAAATCATCAACCCGTTCGGACCCGCCGAAACAACAACCGGAGCCGATGACGGTTTGGAATCTGTTACGGGAGAAGAATCCGCTTTCGGAGTTGTCGAAACTTCTTGACGTTTTGAAATTTCTTGACTTTTTGAAACGTCCTGAAGCGTTTCCAGTTGTTTCTGCAGTTCATTGATCCGGCGTTTCAGTTCTTCCGTTTCAGAAACATCCGACGTTTGTATCGGCTGATAAACCGGTTGGTACGGCAATTCCGTTTCGGTTATTTTCGTCTGCTGAACCGGAAGATAAAAAGAATGGTTTCTGAATTGGGTTATCGGCGATGTTTTATCGAATGTCTCGTCAATGAGTTCGTCCATCGATTTGCCGTTCTCTTCATTTTTTTCCTCTTTGGGTTTCAGATCGTTGGTCGAGCGCATGGGAACAATCGCGGATGGTGTTACAATTTTGATTTCGTTTTGTTCAAGTTTGGGCCAAATTTCTTTGATTTGATCAAGAACCAATGCGGTTGCCGCCGGTGAAAGCGGAATGTTACGGATTGTCGAGGTATTGACAATTTTACCGCCGGTTCCGTCTTCGCCAAGTTTTAAGAGCAAGGCGCGAATCTCTTTAATTTGTGAAACGGTTCCGCGAACAATAATTTGCCGTGCGGAAACGTCCGCTTCAACTGTCGGAGGTGATATGGCGGGTGTTGTTTTGGCGGTTGAGGCGGAAACGGTTTCTCCTGCTGTTGAGGTTGCAAAAAATTTCCTGATTGATTCGACAGCGGAAAGCGGACTCAACCGTTTAAGCGGAATCACTTCAATTTGCGGAATATTGAGTTGCATCTGCTTAATGGTTTCACGAATTGTTGCGTGATTGGCGGGTCGTCCGAGAGCGGCGATGCCGCCGGTTTTAGTGTCCAGCGATAACCGGACGTCGGGCGTTCCTGCAAGCAAGGTTTGAAGTACCGCCAGCACCCCGACCGGATCGGCGGTTCCGGGATCGTAAACTTCAAACTGCGGCTGACCTTCAAGCAAGATATTTTTCGAGGCGAATGAACTGTCAATCGTTTTAATAATTTCTTTAGCCCGTTCAATCATATCACCGCGTCCGGACATCCATATTTTGGTACCGGAAATATCGACAGCGGTTCGGAGCGAGGTGTCGGATTCCTCAATTGCAAGAAGTTTACGCATAATTCCAAGTGCTTCGTCAGCGGAAAGATTTTGCATTTCAATGATATGAATTGTTGCAGAAGATAAAGCGTCCGGATCGTCAATCCGTTTGATAATATCCCGAATAGTCCTAAGAGTTCCGGCAGTTTCCGTAATCACGATTTGTTGCGATTTCGGTAAGGTGACCACACTGCCCTGCGGTCCGAGTAATTTTTCCGCTTCCGTCTGAATAATATCCGGTGTTGTTCGATTCAGGCTAAAAACACAACGGCAGATTTCATATTTTCCACGTTCATCGAGTTCATTCGGCGTAATGGGTTCCAGCAGATTTGGCGGAATCCCATCCGGCAGGTAAATAACAAACATCGTATTGCTCTTGCGAATAATCGTGTATTCTTTGAACAAGAGATAGGAATTGAGAAGATCAAGAGCTTCAACGGGCGTGTAATATTGATTATCCGTCAAATTCAACGATCCTTGCGGAATGCTATCCGCCTGAAGCGACAACCCCGCTTGTTCGGCAAACCATTCGATAACATCTTTCCAAGGAACATATTTGAAATTAAACCGAATTTTTTTGTCGTCTTTTTTTTCTTCAAGTTTCTTTTCTGCGGGCAATGTGGGGACATTGGAGAGATTAAGGACAAATGGGACGTTGGCTTTTTTTTCTTCCGGTTCATTTTCTGCGGACAACAGTTGAGATTGCGGAGTAACCGGTTCAGGCGCGGCATCAGGTGAAGGAGTTTCGTTTTCCTCTGTAAGAATTTCGGTGAGCATTACCGTAAAACCAAGACCAACAATTCTATTGAACAACGGCATTCCAACCGTTTGCGATTTTTTGAGCGGTTCCGGCTGTTTAACCGGTAATTCCGTATTGACCGGCAATTTCGTATTAACCGGCGATTTCGTGTTGACTGGTGATTTTGTGTTGACCGGTGATTCCGTATTAACTGTATTTCCCGCTTTTTCCTCTTCCTGTTTTTCGATGAGCGTATTGATTCCGGTTTTGGCTTTCACCGGTTGCAGTTTGGGAATATCTATCGGTTTGGGCGGTTCTGACTTCGGCGGTTCTGATGTTGAGAGATCAGTCGTTGGCTGTTCCGGTTTCGACGGCTCAGACGTTGACGGTTCCGGTTTCGGCAGCTCAGACGTTGACAGTTCCGGTTTCGGCAGCTCAGATGTTGACAGTTCCGGTTTTAGGGATTCAATAGTTGTCCCATTTTGCGGTTCTGTCGGCGGAATTTCCTCCGTTTTTTTTCGGCAACCGAAACAACAAGGTTGGAGCAAAATAAGAGTCAGCAACAAAATCCATGCGAATTTTTGAGAATGGATCAAACGGAGCATCTTCATTTTCATTATTACAAACCTCCGGAACAATACTTAAAGCAGTGAATACAATTTGGAAATCGGACAATATTAGAATTAACCGTTATTATACTTTTTCGGACTTTGAAAATCTATAAAAAGAGAGGAAAAAGTCTAAACTACAAAAAGAAAAATAAATTTTGGGTGTAAAACGGGAAATTTCCAAATATTCCTATTGTTTATTGAAGGTCTAACAGTGCGTACTTTTGTCAATCCTTCGCCCTGAAAGGGCAATACA
>JAIROD010000120.1 GCA_031257725.1 Planctomycetaceae bacterium
CGCAACCGTTTTCGTTTCACGTCCTAATGCGTCATAAAATAGTTGGGTGATAATTCCTTTCGGGTCGGTTGTACTTTCGACTTGTCCGGTTGTCGGAGAATAACCATATTTTGTTACAAAATAATCTGCGTTTGAATTTTCCGGTACAGCGTTTGGTCTTGTTGGTTTTGCGGCGTTTGCCCAGATTGTTGTACCGCTTCCAAAATCTGCCGAAACAATTTGCCGTCCTGCTTTATCATGCCACAAATAAATCGTCCGTCTTACAAAATTTGTTCCATTTTCATTGATACTTACTGTTTCATCTGGATTGAGTGTTAAACTTTCCTGTCCTATCACATTTCCCGAAACATTATACTCTTGACGTTGAATCGTTTTAACTACTGTACCGCTTAATACTTTTGTTTCATAATTTCGACCAAGCGCATCGTAAATAACTTCGACAGTGGTATTGTCATCGGTTGTTGAAATACGTTGTCCGGCAAGATCATGTTTATACGTGGTTTCGTCAAAAGAATTGGAAACATTATTAAAAATACCGGTTTTCCAAACTTGACCATGAATATCATAATGACTTCGATTATGTGAAAATTTCCCTGTCGTTGTTGCGGCAAAATCAGAAATTGTTACTACATTATTCCAATTGGGTTCTGTTTCAAATTGTGCAACATCAACGACATTTCCACGCCAATCGTAATCCTGTACCGTAAAAGGCGCAAGCAGTGTTTCCGTACCGTTAATGACGGCGAAGGACGGAGTTGAACGAACTCGTTCCCATTGATCGTAATAATATTTTGTACCGGTGTAATCGTTTGCTCCTGTATCAAAATATGACAAAGTTTTATCAACATGTTCACCATTATAAATTGTTTTCGATACCGTTTTAAGCCATGCCGCTCCAGATAAATCACCAAACACCGGCGGATTCATTGCCACCCCACGTTTGATTTCCGTAACTCTGTCACGCCAATCAAAAATCTGGTAATCAACTTGCCATCTTCCGGCTTGAGCAAATTGAACAGTTGCCGCTTGCCGTCCTTGTGTATCATAAATTGAAGTTGTTCGATAAAAATTGGTTCCAAGCGTTCCCGTTCCGCTTGACGGAATAACGTGATAACGGTCAACATGTTGCAATAAACCGTTGGAATGGTAAGCGTATTTCGTCCAAGTAACTTTTGTGGCAATTGCCGAAATACCACTCGGTTTACCATTCGTAACAACAACCGCCGTCGGCGGTAATTGATAAGATTCAAGTATTTTACCCGAAGCATTTCGTTCGATAACGTTAATCGGTAAAACAGGTTGTTGGGTTGCCGTATCCCATGCGGAAAAACGTAGCGTTTTCTTAACATCAGAAACCGTATAATTGGTAATTCCATCGGGATTAGTTGTTGCAAAAATTCGACCACGTTTATCGTATTCAGTGGTTATTGTTTGATTAAATGCCGTAGGTAACGACACTTCACGCGCAAACGGTATGTTTCCATTCCATGCCGCAATATTATCAGTCTCTGTTGTAATAATTGCCGATAAAGAAGCAGTATTGACATCGCGCACTGTTAACGATCTTTGAAGAGTAACAGGGTGATAACCGTAATAAGTTACAACTCCAAGTGCGTTACGTGTCCAACGAAGATTTTCATATGAATCGTAATATGTTTGCGTAACAGCCGTAACACCTGTTCCATTTTGCGCTACAGGAACCGCTTGAGATGTATCTGTACGAATTTTGATGGACTGCTTAAAATTATCTTCCCAATAAGTATAGGAATAAGAGGTTGTTACGCGATCAGAGGCTTCCCGATTGGTTGTTTGTGTCGGATAAACATAATGAGCGGCAACATGACCTTGCGAATCATAATCTGTTGCCAATGTGTAATAAGCAATACCGCCGGAACCAATTTTCACTTTTGAACCGGATTTCTTATTTGTTACAGAATCATGTTCCGTAATATAAATGATCCCTTTTGATTGTTCCAATGTTGCCGTATCATTAGCCCAGCTATTGCCGTTGTAAGGATTGAGGAATTGTTTCAATAAGACGTTTGTGTTGACTAAAGTATGGGCTTCGGCGGAACGCTCTTCGATAATCTTACCCTTTTCATTCAATGTCCGTGATGTACAAACAATGTCAAGTGTTGACATTGTAGGATTTTTGATAACGGCTCGGCGCAATTCAATCCCGTGCCAGTTCATACCATAAATGGTACGATAAAGCGGTGTGTCCGCTGAATCAAGCGTGTCTTCGATGGTTAAATAAACAACGATATTGGGATTTCCGGCATCATCATTTGATGGAACAGTGTTGAGGGTCATGTAATAATAATTCATCTTTAATCCGCCACTCGATGAACCACCGCAAGAAGAACAACCCGTATTTACGGATTCCGATTTTACTAAACCAAGGTAAGGATAAGTCGGTACTTCATTACGGTCATTGCCACCGTATTTACTCGATAAATTTTCCGTTCCCCAAACTGTACTGATATTGGAATTCGTATTGATGGTATAATCGTAATAAGTAAAAACCCGCGACGAATAATCGGAGATTGTTTTTCCGCCAGATAAGGTTTGACCGTCGTAATAATAGTAATAATTGTTGCTGTAATAATTAAAAATATCCTCGGGAACATTGATTTCGCTGTTCTCCGCGATGATTCGTTCAATTGCGTCCGGTTCAAGAACACTTTCCAATTGATAATAGCCGCGACCATCGTAGAGATAATAACGATATTGTGTGTATTTATGATCCCAGGAGATGCCGTCCGTGAGAAGCTCGGAAACCCGTACCTGCGCTAAATCACCTGTCGTACCAATATAATCAGATGCATTTTGATAGTCAACGTACAGATATTCCGCTTCGGCTGTTTTCGTTGTTCCTTCGTCCTCCGGTGAACCGTCATACACTTCGATCTTTTTAAGACAACCACTCACATAACCGGTTGAATAGTATGAATATTTTATAAAATAAGATTGAGGAGATGCCGTAACAACAAGAACCAATTGCCGATTATTATTGTAAAAATAAGTTTCGCCGATAAGTCCCTGCGTTAAATAGGTAAGATTAGTTCGTTCCGCAAGAGGAATAATATCATTTTGGTAGGTGCTAATGCCCCAACAAGGATCAAGCGGGTCTTTTTCCTTAAAAATATAGACTTCACCTGTTTCAAGAAAAGTCAAAGTATAAACGAGATAACTAAGCGCAACTGATTTTGTTAGAGTTACATTAAAATCTGCCGGTCCCGAATACGTTCCATTGACTTTATCCGGATCATTATCCGTAAAAACACGTTTACTGGATGCCGTCAGGAACAGTTCCATCGTATTACCGGAGCGGCGAAGATAAATCGATTGGACGTTATTACTCCACCGACGACCATTAATATTGTAACTAACATTGTTATAGGTTCTGGTATCCAACATACTGTTATAAGTACGCCGATGCTTCCAACCGCCCAACGGTCCGTCAATAGAAATATCGGTCACTCTTTCCGTTACGGAACCATTTAACAAATGAACCGGATGCGGAGAAGAAGCCGCAAATGGTCCACCGGGACCTGCTGGCAAACCATTACCGCCAGGACCATTGGGTGGACCGGAAGGAGGAGGTGATGGCGGATTACCAGGTCCGGGAGGACCACCGCTACCTGGTACCTTGCAACATTCCTCACAATCGGGAGGACAAGGCGGTGGCGGATCACCGCTCTGATCACTATGTCCCGAAGCCCATACCATTCCGGCAATGACCAGCGAACAGAAAATTAATAAAACAAAATTTCGTAGCGATGATAAAGATGTGTTCATAATAAACCTCATAAAGTAATAAAAATGGTAAAACCAAAAAGACGAAAAAAATTACTAATCCTTTTTTTCTTTACGTTTTTTCTCTTGAGCCTTTTCGATAATTGTAATTGATTTTTGATAACGGTCAAGAGTCCGTTTTTCACCGCGTTGTTCGGCGACAACGGCACGGCGTTTGAGTTCGAGAACGTATTGATCAGCGGCGAAGGTGTCCGCCGCTTCGGTCTCTTCGGTACGAATTTTAGCGTAAAACGCTTTGATTTCATCGCCTTTGGTAAGCCATGCGTCAAATTGTTTTTGTTGTTCTTCGTCGGAATATTGGTCACGAATACTCATAATTAACGAGCGGGCTTCGTCGGAACGATCCAACGCGATTAATCGTGCAACCAGTTCCGCGATCACCCGAAACCGCATTGCAGGACTTTCCGCCGATTCAAGAGCTCTTTCAATCGCCGCAATTCCCGTACCCGGTCGGAAATCACTGCTGTAAACTGTTTCATATTTAAACGCTTCAGCAAGAAACCAACTTGCACGAATATCACCCGGTTGTTTTTCCGCTTCTTCACCAATCAAATGTGAATCCGTTAAATCCGCCATGATTTTCGGTTTACCCGCCAAACGGCAAACACAAGAAAGAACATAAGCAACCGTAAGATTACACGTTCCATTGTCATTTGTTACATTATCAGACAATATTGTAATCTTTTGATCCACTTCATCGCCGATAAAAAGCCGTGCCAGACGAAAATACGGTTCGATATTTAAGTTCAAGTATCCGCCGGGACTGCGTCCGGGAATAAAACCCGGTTGTGACATCGGGGGAGTTGATGTTTTGCTCCACTTTACAAGAAGATCAATCGCAAGATTCGCATCGGATTGAGCGGCGTACCACCGAATCGCGCCGGCGAGTTGCGGAAACGTTAGATATTGCAACAGGTTCGGATTGTCCCCGATTGCTTTGAATATCGTAACACGTTCCGATGCCGACAAAATACCCATTAACGGCGGAAGTTGTTTTTGAATTAACTCTTTGGCTTCCGCCGGTTGAAGGCTGTTCAAGAATCCGGGCGAGGTGAGTTTTGTAATCGTTTCGGAAATGATTTCGCGTTGGGTGGTACGGTGTTCGGTGACAACACGTCCGACATCCCAAATGAAATCGACATTCGGATCAACCCGCAACGCAACACGTTTTTGAAACGTTGTATCGGAAAAATATTCGCCTTTGAGTCCTTGTTTTACTTCTTTCGCTAAATCCTGCGGCGGTGTAAAAACACCAGACGGAACAACCTGACGTTCTATCACTTCGGATTGCCACGCAAGAACCGCCGAAGGATAACTCGGTAATCGTGCCGCACCAGGTTTAATTGGAACAGAAACACGGACATATTCCAAACGGAAATCAGCAGGTTTGCCGGCGGTTAAGATTACCGAACCGTTGGGAGTTACGGTTTTTTCTTCCGGTTGAGTGTTCTGGAGTTGCTTTGTTTCTTTGGTTGCTTTCGTTCCCAGAGTTGTTTCCGATTTCATTTTTGCCGGTATCGTTTTTTCCGGTATCGTTTCAAAATCATCGGAAACAGAAATATTCGTATCGAGAATGAGTTGGTCGTTGATCCAGAGTTTCATCACGCCGTCGGCACCAATAGAGGTGAAAGGCGAAAAGGTGTAACGTCCGTTTGCCGGAACATTCAGTTGTCCCGTCCAACGTACCGAAAAGGAACGTTTATCAATTTGATCCGGTCCGGTCATTGCTTCAGCAAGCCA
>JAIROD010000145.1 GCA_031257725.1 Planctomycetaceae bacterium
AAACGCAAGAAAGGTTTAGAGCAATTAAATCAATATATTCATTCCGCCCGATTGAAAGATCGTCCCAACTTGAAATCCGCATTGCTCCTTTTCATCGGTAAAGATAAATATGAAATCGTTACAAATGGAGAGGTGAAATGATTGTTGTTTACAACTTGCGCGGAAATATCTCGGTTGAACGGATTGACAGAGTGGAATCTCTAAAAATTCGTTTTTTAACCGCAACGTTTTATGTAAAAACATTGGTCTCTAATGTTCCTATTGTTCCTAAAGTTGCTCTTTATACTCATCACACTTTAAAATTCGGTTTTATAGACGCAATATTTTTTTATCTTTTATTTAAAATCCTGTAAAATCTTGTTGATCCTGTCAAAATCAGTCTCCCCTGTCAAAAGACAAAAACCGAAATTTTAAGTGTAATGAGTATATAGGACATTAAGGACGCTGGGACTAATGAGACCAATAATTAATTAACTAACTAATTAACTATCTTTGGGCTAATGATATTTTTTTGAGATTCCCAGGGTTAAGTAACGAATTATTCCATTGAGAGATTTTTTGCCATACATACCGGCGTTTGGAGCCATGTTTATACTGATGGTTCTTTCCGCATTTTTTTCTTGTTGCGAAGCGTCTTTTTTTTCGCTTGGTCAGACGGACCGTTCCCTTTTGAAGGCGGGTGGTTCGGTGTCGCGGTTGGCGGTTCGGCTTTTGGAAAATTCGGAACGGCTTCTCAATTCGATTTTGTTGGGCAATCTTTCGGTTAATCTTTTAACATTCACGATTTCATCGATTGTTACGTTTAAGTTACAACAGCAAGGTCGTGCGGATTTAGCGGGACTTATTGCGGTTGGTTCACTTCTGGCGGTGATTCTGTTTTGCGAGGTATTACCGAAAAATGTCGGGGTATTGGCTCCGCGATTTTTTGTACTTCTTTGGGCGGTTCCGCTTTCGCTTGTTGTTCGTTTTCTTCAACCGGTTCTTCCGATTCTTCGTGTAACCAATATTCTTTCACGGCGTTTATTTTGTCCGCATTTTTTGGCGGAACCTTATCTTCGGATTGGCGATTTGGAGCGTGCGGTGGAGAGGTCGGGCGAAGATGCCGCACTTCTCAAGCGGGAACAACGCGTGTTGCAAAATATTGTTTCGATTTCTGATATTCGTACTGAAGAGCTCATGCGTCCTCGATCATTGCTTAAAACATTTCATCCGTCTGTTTCTTTTGAACAAATATTGGAATCATTACAAGGTAAACTTCCGCGAAGTGGTTATTGTTTATTGACGGAGGCGGATTCTGATGAGATTGCGGCGGCGTTGAGTTTTATTCAATTTCCGATGTTATCGGCGGATTCTGCATGGGAGAACCAATTTGAGCCGATTATTTATGTTCCTTGGTCATCCTCGGTTGCGGAGGTTTTTGACCGTCTTCAACGTGAAAACCGTAACGTTGCGGTAGTTATCAACGAATTTGGTGAAACGGTCGGCATATTAACGTTGGACGATATTATTGAAATAATTTTTACGCGGGAGCAGGGACGTAGTCGTCGATTGTTGAATCAGATTGAATTGAAGCGGATTGCTCCTGAATGTTGGCAACTCAACGGTTTAACGAGTCTTCGTCGTCTTCAGCGTAAATTTGGAGTTTCGTTTGACGGTTATTCGAGTCTGACGGTTGGCGGTTTAATTCGGGAGATGCTGGAGCGGTTACCGAAAACCGGAGACATTTGCCGAGTGGGTTCATTGGAATTTCACGTGATGGAAGTTTCTGAAGGCAATGATTTAACGGTTCACATGATTACCCAAGAACCCCGTTAATTGTAACTGTCTATTTTTTATCACATCGCAATGTAACCGCGTCCAATCAGGGTTGGCGGGAATATTTTGTTGTTTTGGGGTAACGATATTGAATGATGAGAGATGCCCTACTTTTATTTTTTGTAATATATCAGTGGAATATTTTTTTAACTATTCAGTGGATTGTTGGTCTAGTAACGTCTGCCATCGGGTCAACGCCGCTAGGCGTTTACTGTGAATAACCGCCGCCAGTTTCAGTAAATACCGAACCGGCGGTTATTCACAGGGAACACCTACGGCGTTGACCCGATGGCAGACGTTTAAAAACGGCAGTAAAAATAACAAGCAACCAATCAACTGAATAGTTAAAAAAATATTCCACTGATATACTACGTTTATTTTAATACCGCCCATATCTTTTTGAACATAAATTCATCGACTTTTTTATTGAAGGATGATGTGTCCCTATCGTCCCTAATATCCCTAAAATCTCGATAAAGTAAAGTATTTTGGGAGGTTTGACAAAAATTATGGCAGTCCCTAGTGGACGGGTTTTTGAAAATTGAGTATATTAATCGGGTTGTTTTTGGTTTTCACGACTGTTAAGTCTATTTTTTCCATTTTTTCTATTTATTTTCACGACGATGTTACAACCGCTTTTTGCTCAAGAATCGGCGCAAGTCCTTACATTGATTGGTGTTGGATTTGTTATTTTAATTGTGTTGGTCTGTATTATTATTTTCCTGCGATTTTTTCCGCTTTGGATTCAATCGCTCATGGCGGGAGCGGGAGTTGGAATTTTTGATATGATCGGTATGACCTTTCGCAAGGTCAATCCCGAAATTATCATTCGGAGCAAAATTATGGCGGTTCAGGCTGGACTTGACGATCGGATTATCACCACCAAATCGCTTGAAGCTCACTATCTTTCCGGCGGTAATGTTCCTGCGGTGGTCAAAGCGATGATCGCCGCCAGTAAAGCGAAAATTATTGATCTCGACTACAAACTGGCAACTGCGATTGATTTGGCGGGACGTAATGTTCTTGAAGCGGTTCAGACGAGTGTTTACCCGAAAGTAATCGACTGCCCAACACCATCGAAAGGTCGGACAACACTTGACGGAGTTGCCAAAAATGGTATCCAACTCAAGGTAAAAGCACGGGTTACGGTTCGGACAAATCTTCGTCAACTAATCGGCGGAGCAACCGAAGATACCATTATTGCCCGTGTCGGTGAAGGAATTATCAGTGCAATCGGTTCGGCAAACACACAAGGTGAAGTGTTGGAAAATCCGGATCGGATTTCAAAAACAGTTTTAGAACGCCGGCTTGATGCGGAAACGGCATTTGAAATTGTATCGATTGACATTGCCGATATTGATGTTGGTGAAAATATCGGTGCGAGGCTGCAAGCTGACCAAGCGGAAGCCGATACACGTGTTGCCAGAGCTCGCGCGGAAGGTCGGCGGGCTTTAGCGGTTGCGACGGAACAGGAAAATGTTGCACGAATTGAAGAAAGTCGGGCAAAAGTTGTTGAAGCGGAAGCGGAAGTTCCACTGGCTATTGCAGAAGCGATTTCCTCTGGAAAACTCAGTATCATGGACTATTACCGGTTGAAAAACATCCAATCGGACACCGAAATGCGCGGTTCTATCGCACGCGGTTTGCCGACTCCGGCAGCAAAAACTTAAATCGCTTACTGCCGGAAACCTCTAATAGACCTTTTCGCTAACTATAAACATTATGAAAAAACACGAAAAGGTTTATTTAGGAGAGGAACGCACACGTCCCGCGTGCATCCCCAGAGTTAGTGTGAAATGAGACCTTTTCTTAACTCATGCGGACGCGCGCGATCCTTCGGTTAGCGAAAAGGTCTAATAGATCATTGAGAGTTAAATGTGGATAGTTAGCGGAATGATAGAGGTGGGGGGCGTAATCCGCGTCTGAACGATGATTTTAATGATTGAACGAAGACGATGATTAAGAAAATTAAGAAAATCATGGTCAATCACAAAATCAAATAAATCGTAATATATCAGTGGAATTTTCAAAGCAAGTTTATACAAACCTTATTTTCACCTTATTTTTCAAACAAAACAACCTTAGTAGCCCAAAGGACTCCCTACAATCAACCTTATTAC
>JAIROD010000182.1 GCA_031257725.1 Planctomycetaceae bacterium
TCGTTTACTCCGAATGACCACCCCTAGCCCCTCCGAAGGAGGGGAATGATTCCCCTCCTTCGGAGGGGCAGGGGTGGTAAAAAATAAACTTCAATCTCCGAAAAATTCCACTGATATATTACGAGTTTTGTGGTCAACCCCTAAAGGGGTTGAGTTTAGTGGGGTGCTTTTCCGCCGGTTCGGTATTCACTTGAAACTGGCGGCGGTTATTCACAGTAAACGCCTAGCGGCGTTAAATCAAACCAAGGCGTAACATGCGGTATTAAGTAAAAATATTCATTTATTTAGAATTTATATTATATGTCAAGGAATATCAAACACATCCGTAATATCGGTATTATCGCCCATATTGATGCCGGTAAAACAACGGTAACGGAACGGATGCTTTATTACTCGAATTTTGTTCACAAGGTTGGGATGGTCGATCAGGGGACAACGGTTACCGATTATGATCCCGAAGAACAGGAACGCGGTATCACGATTCAAGCCGCCGCAGTAACATTCGACTGGAAAGAGCATACGTTCAATCTTATTGATACGCCGGGACATGTCGATTTCACCGCCGAAGTGGAACGTTCTTTGCGTGTTCTTGACGGCGGCGTTGTTGTTTTCAGCGCACGGGAAGGTGTGGAAGCTCAAAGCGAAACGGTTTGGCGGCAAGCCAATAAATATCATGTTCCGCGAATCGCGTTCATCAACAAAATGGACAGAGAAGGTGCCGACTTTTACCGAACCCTCCATCAAATCAAAAATCGGCTCGGTGCGAAACCTATTGTTGTTGCGATTCCGGTTGGAGCGGGACCTCCGCATCTTCCCGAAGCATTTCGGGCAACAATTGACCTGATTACAATGAAAATGCTTGCCTTTTCCGGTGAAAACGGTTCAGAGGTTACCGCAACGGAAGTTCCTGAAGAGTTCCAGGATGAAGCGATTGAATGGCGCAGCCAGATGCTTGATGATTTATCGATGTACAGTGATGAATTAACGGAGTTGCTTCTTGCCGAAGAGGAAATCTCCGACACCATGATTCGCGGTGTTTTGCGTGATGCAACGATTAATGATATGGCGGTTCCGGTGTTGTGTGGTTCGGCGTTGGACGGGATTGGGGTTCAGCCGGTGATGGACGCGGTGAATCATTATTTGCCGTCGCCGCTTGATATTCCCGATGTGCAGGGTCAAGACCCGACTCGTCCTGATTGTCCCGAATTGTCCCGAAAATCCGATCCCAAAGAACCGTTCTGCGGACTGATTTTCAAAATCCAAACCGACAAACACGGTGATTTACATTATATTCGGGTTTATTCCGGTACGTTAAAACAAAACAGCCGTGTTCTGAATCCGCGTGAAGATAAAAAAGAAAATGTCCCGCAACTTTGGCGTATTCAGGCGGATCGGCGGGAACAGATTACGGAAGTAACTGCCGGAGATATTGGCGGCGTGATTGGTTTGCGGTTTTCCGTAACCGGCGATACGCTTTGCGATGTGAAACATCCGATTTTGCTGGAATCGATTGTATTTCCTGAAACGGTTGTTTCGATGGCGATTGAACCCAATTCGGCGGAAGAGTACAAAAAGTTAAAGCAGGTTCTCGATATGATGAAACGCCAAGACCCAACTTTTCGCGTTCACGAAAATGAAGAAACCAGTCAAATGCTCATCAGTGGAATGGGGGAATTGCATCTTGAAGTGATTAAACATCGTCTATTACGGGAATACAAAGTGAATGTTCGCGTTCACAATCCGCGTGTGAGTTATCGCGAATCAATTCAGCGAACAGTCGAAGTTCAGGGAATATGCAACAGAAATCTCGGCGGGCAAAGACATTGGGCGGAATTAAAATTACGGCTGGAACCGTTGAACGGTTTAGACGATGACCGTCAGGGAGCGGTTGAAATTTCATCGGAATATTCGGACGAAATTTTTGACAAACAGTTTAAACAAACCGTTCTTGAATCGATTCGTGAAGAAAGTCTGGGGGGAGGACAACTCGGTTTTCCATTGATGAATGTTAAAATCACCTTACTGAATGCGCAGATGAGTGAATCGGAATCGACGGAAACCGCTTTTCGTATCGCTGTTTCCGACGCATTTCATAAAGGATTGCGCGAGGCGGGAATTGTGTTGCTGGAACCGGTTATGAAGTTGGAAATTTCAACGCCGGATGATTATGTCGGTGATATTGTGAGCGATTTACAGCAACGGCGCGGTATTGTTACACAAACAGAAGTACGCGGACATTTGACGGTTATTGAAGCGGAAGCACCGTTGGCCAATTTGTTTGGTTATACGTCATCGGTTCGCGGGTTGTCTCAGGGACGGGCAAGTAATTCAATGGAACCTCTAACTTATGGTCCTGCTCCGGCGGATGTGGTTAAGAGTTTTATGTTGGAATAGGGAAGAGCGGGAAAGGTGATATTGGGGACAAGCGGGACATTAGGAAAAAACCTAATGAGAATCTTTAATAATTCAGAATTTACCGCAAGTTAACGGCGTGGGCTTGCCCCGCGTTGTTAGACTTAACCCAAAAAACACAGGCTAATCCCCGTCGTTAACTAATTGGTTGAAAATAAAAAATTGGTAATATATCAGTGAAATATTTTTTTTTAACTATTCAGTCGTTTCCTCCGAATGACCACCCCTAGCCCCTCCGAAGGAGGGGAATCATTCCCCTCCTTCGGAGGGGC
>JAIROD010000561.1 GCA_031257725.1 Planctomycetaceae bacterium
AACTTGCGAGATGCGAATCAATTCATTGACCCGCTGCTTACCAACCTCTTTACTGTCCCGCGGACTATCCATCCTCCTCAACGCCATAGATTCTCCTATGATAATTGTTAATGAAAAACCAAGTGACTGCCGGCAATTGACCGCCAGTCACGCCAACCCAAATAAAATACTTGAAACTTCACAAAAAAACAAGATAGTAAAAAATTTTTTTGTGGTTTGTGATGTGTGGTTTGTGTTGCAAAGCGAAGTTTTTATTACAAAGATCGCCTATCCGCTTGCAACAAAAACCACAAACGGGCATCTCTCATAATTCAATTTTTTATTTTCAACTAGTTGTTACCCCGTGTTTGGGAGTTAAGTCTAACAACGCGGGGGCAAGCCTGCGCTGTGAATGTTCGGTAAATTCTGAATGATGAGAAATTTCCAAACCACTCCTCCCCAATCAATTTCTTTCTTGAAATAAAAATTCTGTTCCTTTTTCCGGTTCAGGAATATTGGAACCGCTTGGAGTATTTTTTTTCATTTTGATCAAACGAATTGCCAATATTTTTTGTACCGGTTCTTCATTGCCGCGAATAAAAAAAACTCGCCCAATTCCAGAACAATTCGGAATCGTAGGACCAATCAAAATCCACTGACCCGGTAATAAATTTTGTATTACAGTAAGCGAAACAAACGGTAAACGCGGTCGTCCGCTTTCGGGAACCATTATTGCGGAATGAATACGGATACGCCATTCAGTGGTTCCGTATTCCAATTCCGGTACGATATCAAATCGGACGGTTCCGTTATTTTGGTTACGGGCACTCACACAAATCAGTCCCAACGCATCTTTATAAGTTTGTCCGCAAAACTTACCGTTTTCAAACCAGAAGCGTGAAAATTCCGGCACCGGCTCTTCAAACGCTTTCAACGACGCACGCATCTCCGGTAACAAATTCCGATATTGCCGTGTTACAGGCGGATCGTGCGGGATTTCAGCAACAGAAACTTCCTGAAAATCGTTGAACATATTGACATTTCCCGTTTTCGCATCGCCTGTAGCATGAATTAGCTGCGACAATGCCGGAGTTAAAAGATCACCCAAAACTCCGGTACGGATTCCCTGTTCCATCAATTCACGCCGGAGTGATGGAGCAATCATTTGTTCATCAACTTCCAACCAAAGTTGCCGAACCAATTCTTGTTGTTGCGGAGTGGTGCGAATCGTGAATATTTCGATTCCGACAGAATCAGAGGGAACCTGCCCTTGCTGCAAGAGTTGATCAATATTTTTACCGGTTGCGGGTTCCTGTTTTTTGATGAGATGGCAGGCTGTCCCGAAAATCAGAATGAGCACCGAAATGACCGCGATTATTATGACCGCACTTAGTTCCACTCGGCACATAAACCGGTACTTTAATCGGTAATTTTGACTCAAATGTTTTTTTTCTGAAAACCCCATGTCCACTGACAATAACGAAAATCAATGACTGCAAAACAACCAGTCCGGTCAAAACACACCATAACGTTTTTTGAAAAAAACGTCAAGACCGGTTTTTCAAGATTTTTCCGATGTTCACCGGCTGATGTGTTCCAATGGATAAAATTTGAAAACTCAATTGTCTTTTCGTGCGGCAAAGTAGTCGTGAAGTAATTGATGAACTCTGTTTGTCGATAAATTGTACTGGTGAGCAATCACCTTGACCGGTGAACCGGCTTTACGCATTGCCGCCATTCGTTCAAGACGTTTTGCCAAAAGCAGAGCTCTTTTTTCTCTAAAACTTAGTTTTTTCGTTTTGGCGGAATCTGTTACTGTTTTTGACGACGATTTTTTACGTTTCGGTTTCGGTTTGGGTTTCTGTTTACTTAAACGAATCTTTTGAATTTCCCGAAAGTCCGGAAGCGGATTTTCAGCCGTTTTGTTGTAATTACGAATAAGCTCTTTGACCCGATCCTTCGAAAGTTTATACTTTTTCATCAATTCGCTTATCGTTTTTCCGGAAAGCCGATCCTCGATAAGAGCAGCATTGCGTTTTGTTTTCGTTTTTGCTGTCTTCACATGACGACCCATAATATGTAAATCACTGCGAATCGTCTGAGGATGAACCTGAAATTTGACTGCAATCTTATTACATGAAAGTCCTTGCCGGTATAACACTAAAACCCGTCGGCGGCGAGTAAGCACTCTCTTGTGGCGAAGATTCGCCAATACAGGTTTTTTCTTGATTTTCTTTTTCTTTTTTCTTTTTTTTCTCCGTCTCCGCGTTTTAATTTCAGTATCCGTTTCCGTTTCGGTTTCCGTCTTGAGTTCGGTTACCGTCTTGGGTTTGGCTCCCGTTTGGGGTTCGGTTTTATTGTTAATGTTAATTTTAGTTTTCATTGAAATCTCCTATTGTGTCAGTGAGTAACGGACGTATCTATTCAGTGGTTTGGTTGTCTTTCCGAATATTCCCGTCCCGTTAGGGACGACATCTTGGTAGAAAACGGTATAACAAAATGATCCGCATCCCGTAGGGACGCAATATTGGTGAAATTTATGCGTAACTGTCTATTTTAATTTTCGTAAATTTGTTTACGAATGGAAATTACATGGTAGGCAACCTTTCGCCGAAAGGTTGCGCCGGTTGGTTTATTATTCGAGTTGTACGCGGTTGGTTT
>JAIROD010000301.1 GCA_031257725.1 Planctomycetaceae bacterium
CCTCCGAATGACCACCCCTAGCCCCTCCGAAGGAGGGGAATAATTCCCCTCCTTCGGAGGGGCAGGGGTGGTAAAAAATAAACTTCAATCTCCGAAAAATTCCACTGATATATTACAAAAATTGAATGATGAGAGATGCCCAATAGTTTTGGCGTTTTTCTATTTTGACCGCAAGAGACGAATCCTCAAAATCGTGAATGTTTTTTCACGTTTTTAAGGATTCGTAATACAGAAGACTGTTATCTTTGTGTGGGAGCGTTTGTTGTTTGAAGGCAACCTGCTTGAGGTCACCCGCCCCAAAATAACAAAACGCTTCCTCTTTGTGTTATCTTGGCAACCTTTAACGGTCAAACAGAGAATTTCACTGAAGATTGCTATTTTTTCAGATTATAAGACCTTCCTATTTTTCAATGTTCTGATAAAATACATAACCTTTTTTCAATAATAGCCCGTTTTTAAACTTTTTTAGACTTTTTAAACTTTTAAATAATAGATAGAACGATGAACGAACCGTCAACTGAAATCCCCAAACAATATAATCCTGCTGCTGCCCAAGAAAAATGGGCAACATTTTGGGATGAAAAAAATCTCTTTCACAGTCAACCCAACCCCAATAAAAAACCGTTTTGTGTGGTGATTCCACCGCCCAATGTTACCGGTGCACTTCACTTAGGTCATGCCTTGAATAATACGTTACAGGATATTACTGTCCGCATGAAACGAATGCAAGGATTTGAAACATTGTGGATTCCCGGAGTCGATCATGCGGGTATCGCCACTCAAGCCGTCGTCGAACGACGACTCTTCGAAGAAGAAAAACTTACCCGTCACGACATCGGACGAAATGCCCTCATCCAAAGAATCTGGAATTGGAAAGAACAATATCAAACACGAATCATCAGTCAACTTAAAGGAATGGGATGTTCCTGCGATTGGAGCCGTACACGTTTCACGTTGGACGAAAGGTGCGCAAAAGCCGTCAGGCATTTTTTCTTTAAACTTTTTGAACAAAAATTAATCTATCGCGGTAAACGTCTGGTCAATTGGGATACTCATCTTCAAACTGCCGTCAGCGATGACGAAGTTCGTCATGAAACGGTTGCAGGAAATTTTTGGTACATTAAATATCCCGTGATTGAACCACAATCGGGTGAGCCGGAATATGTGGTGGTCGCCACAACCCGCCCAGAAACAATGCTCGGCGATACCGCAATCGCTGTTCATCCCGATCCCGAAACCGCACTCCATAAAGTAATCAACGATCTGAAAAAACGTCTCGACACCGCCCCCGAAAAAGAAAAAAACGATCTGAAAAAAGAACTGGATGAAACGGAAAATCGTTTGTATTCCTCTGATAAATGCAACAATAATCTTGAACATTTGAAAACATTAGCCCGTATGGCAACAGAAAAACGTCACGTGATGCTTCCGCTTGCCAATCGCCCCATTCCGCTCATTACCGATATTTGGGCAAAACCGGAAAAAGGTACCGGATGTGTTAAAATCACTCCAGCGCATGATCCTAATGATTACGAAGTTGGTAAACGGCAGGCATTGCCGATAATCAATATTTTGAACAAAAATGGAACTCTCAATGAAAACACCGGAAAATACGCCGGTCTGAACATCAAGCAAGCGCGGGCAACAGTGGTTGACGATCTCGAAGAACAGGGATTATTGGTTTCCGTCGAAGAACGAATTATCGAACTGGCTCACAGTGACCGTTCCAAAACTCCCATAGAACCTTTTCTCAATGATCAATGGTTTGTCAAAATGGAGGAACTCGCACAAAACGCCATTGATACGGTCAACAACGGTGAGATTAAAATTATTCCTGAACGTTATAAAAAAGGTTACATTGATTGGCTCCGTGAAAAACGAGATTGGCCTATCGGACGGCAACTCTGGTGGGGACACCGAATTCCAATCTGGTACTGTTACGGAGCGTCCGAAACAGAACTTAAAAACGCCTTCGCCGGACGTAACGATATTTCATGGCAATGGGATTCGGAAAACAATGTCTGGTGGATTTGCAGTCAAACCGAAGATTTGTCTGAAAATGCCGTAACGGGTTACACAATTGTGCAGGAGGAAGACGTTCTCGATACATGGTTTTCCAGCGCACTGTGGACTCATTCAACGCTCGGATGGCCCGAACAAACGCCGGAACTCGATTACTATTATCCGACCTCTGTTTTAATTACAAACCGCGATATTTTAACGCTTTGGGTTGCCCGAATGGTTTTAGCGGGAAAATTCAACACCGGAAAAAAACCGTTTCACGAAGTTTTTATTCATCCGAAAATTCTCGATAAATACGGTGAAGGAATGTCGAAATCAAAAGGCAACGGAATTGATCCGATTTCGGTGATTGCTAAATTCGGTGCTGATGCGTTACGGTTTGCACTGGCTTATTTGACAACGGAAAATCAGGATATTCGATTGATGCTTGACTTCGAATGTCCCTATTGCGGGGCTATTGTTGAACAAACAAAGAAAAATCGAACACTACCCAAAATAGTTTGCCCTAAATGCGGAGTGGCGTTCCGAACACAGTGGGCAGAAACGGAAACAGATAAAATGTTGGCGGAAGGACCGATGCTCGGAGAACGTTTTGAAGTTGCCCGGAATTTTTGCAACAAAATCTGGAATGCCGCAAGATTTGTCCTGCTAACGTTGCAAGAAACACCAATACAAACACAACATAACGGAAATTGCGAATTACAAGATCAAGATCAGATTCAAAATCAGATTCAAAATCAAGATCGCGAAAATAAAAATTCCAAACAACAATTTCATCATGTTTGTTTTTCCGATCTCTATTTTCTTGAAGACCGTTGGATATTAAGCCGGCTGGCAACAGTAACAAAAAGCGTTACGGAATCGCTTGAAACTTACCGTTATGCCGATGCAATGCGATTATTATATGATTTTGCGTGGGATGAATTTTGTTCGTTTTATGTTGAAATGGTTAAATCCCGACTTGCTGATGACATTCAGAAAAGACATGCTCAAATCATGTTAATTCATGTTCTGAATACATTGCTCCGGTTGTTACATCCGGTGGTTCCGTTTGTTACTGAGGAAATTTGGCAACGGTTACATCTGGCGGTCAGCGGTGTTGCCGACGATGGTTTTTGCAACAACAACAACAACAACAACAACAACAACAACTGTAACATTGATTTTGTCGAAAGTATTGCGATTGCTTCGTGGCCGGTTGCTGATGAGTGTATGATGAACACGGACATTGAAAAACAGTTCAGAGTGTTTCAGGAATTATTGCGTGCGGTTCGGGATGTTCGGGCGAGCCGGAATGTTCCGCCCAAAACCGAAATCACTTTTTCTGTCCGTTGCGACACTCCCACTGCAACATTATTGAAACCGATGGAATCTTACTTTTTGTCGATGGCAAAAGCCAAAGTAACCGGTTGGGGTGAAACAGTTAAAGCTCCGGCGTTATCGTCAACTGTTCCGCTTGCCGGAATGGATGTTTACGTTGATCTGTCGGATTTAATTGACGTAACAGCAGAAATAACAAAGTTGGAAAAAGAAATTGCCAAACTCGACGGTTTTATCAAGTCAAAAGAATCAAAATTAAACAGTGATTTCTCCAATAAAGCACCGTCAACTGTTGTCGAAAAAGAACGACAATCTCTTGCCGAATTACAAGAACAAAAACAATCCGCAATTGATGCACTGACAAAATTAAAAACAGTTACCAGCGGTTAAAACCGCCGACTACATTGAAAAATCCCCTTTCGGTGCAAGACGAATTTCCCGATCAAAATTATTAACTTAATACCTATGGGGTAGGGCATGTTTGACAACTAGTTTGACACGTAATATTGCAAGCATTACTTGACACTGACCACAAAATGCGCTCAATGCATTTTATGTACTGAAAATGACTCCGCCAGCCGTACCTAAAACGATTGCTCCGGTAACAATGGTTTTTAGAAATCCGCGCCGATTATAAAAGCCAAGTTTTTTACAATCATCAACCTCCGTCTGAAGAGTTTTCTTGAAACTCTCCCACAGTGAATCCAATTCACTTTCTTGAAAAGATACGTGAGACGATTTTTCCGAGTGAGTCATAATGTACACCTATTTTCCTGAATAAAGTTTATTAAAAACACGGGCAACAGTAACATTGCCTTCGCCATTAAAACACGGATTTTCTTTACTCGATGTCCATTTTTATCAGTTCACTGAACGGAGCGTCGGGTTGATAATTGTTCAAATCTTTTACGCCATACAAATTGAATTTTTTAGTAAACCATAACTGGTTTTCGTCGGCATTGAAACCAATCATGATACAATAAAATGGCATCTTGTGATCGAATGAAACTCGGTATTGCTGTATCATCAAAGGAGATTGAAACGGCGCGACAAAAATGAGATACTTTCCCGGCACTGTTTGTTTATCCTTCATTTCAGGAATGGCATAAGCCCATTTCGTGCGGCCAATCGCCGCTTGGGGAACTCCCTCCATATAGTGGTACCATTGATACCCTTCTGCGATTTTTCG